>JAJZDL010000109.1 GCA_021851465.1 Acidobacteriota bacterium | reverse complement strand
AAGATGTCGCGCTCCAGCTTCACTCGCGCCAGTTCCGCCCGCAGACGGCTGATCTCCATCTGCTCGGCCGTCACCCCTGCCTTGCCGCTGACTTCCTGCAGCCTTCCCTGGCGATGCGCCTGGACCCAGTTGGACAGTGTCTGCTCCACCACGCCCAGACTGCGCGACGTCTCGGCGATGCTCTGGCCAGACTCCACCAGCCGCACCGCTTCCTGCTTGAACTCTAGCGTGTACCGGCCCCGTTTTCCGTTCCCCATCGGCCATCCCTTTCGCTATTACAGCAGCTCGCTTAGGGATACGTTTTGCGCGGGCAAGGTCAATAGTAGTTTCCCTCCACTTGGTAAAATAGAACTGTAGATCGAAATTGAACTGTCATTCTAAGCGAAGCGATCTTGCAGCTTGTCATTCTGACCCTGAGCTTGTCAGGGGAAGAATCCCCGCATCTTTCCGGCAGTCGGATGCCCCCAAGCCGCGCAATAACACATTTATAATGTGTAGATTATACGTAGTTCATTGACAACCGAAGATCCTCAAGCCCACCCAGCCAATCGCACCCTGCGCAATCCCTCCCAGGCAAAGCACCCTGCCCAAGCCAGCTCAGCCAATCACCCCCGCCCACGCCCGCCACGCATTCGCCCTGGCCTGAGACACTCGCACATTCCATCTCCGGCGAAGTGCGACAATAGAACCACCTCGAATGCGCACTCTGTCCACCGCCGCAGCGCGTCGTCTCTTCTGTCTGTTGCTTCTGGTCGCTGCACTTCCACTCGCGGGCTGCGGCTACCACGCCGTCGGCGCGGCCACGCACATTCCAGGCAACGTGCGCACCATTGCGGTGCCCGTCTTCACCACGCATGCGCAGGCGTACCACACCGAACTCGCCCTCACCCAGGCAGTCGTCCGCGAGTTGGACACACGCACCCGCTACCGCATCGTCGGCAACGCGGCGGACGCCGACGCCGTTCTCAGCGGCACCGTCCTCACCCAAACTGCCGACCCGCTCACCTACGACTCCACCACCGGAGTGACCTCCAGTTATCTGGTCACGATCACCGTCAAGGTCGTGCTCACCGCGCACGACGGCCGCATCCTCTACCAGAACGACGCGCTGAGCTACCGCGAGCAGTACCAATCCACGCAGAACCTCAGCGGCTTCATCCGCGAGGACCCGGCCGCCGTCAACCGCCTGGCCCGCGACTTTGCCCAGGCCATCGTTGGCAATATGCTGGAGTCATTCTGATGCCCGCGCAACCCGCCAAGCCGCCCCGCGCAGCCGCGCTCAAGAGCTTTGCCTCCACGGACCGCTTTCTTGCCGAGGTTGCCGATCCCTCGCTCCTGCGGCCCGGCTACGTCCTCCTCGGCGACGAGGCCTTTCTCTACCAGCGATGCCGTCAAGGCGTGCTCGCCGCTCTCGCACCCGAATCCTCGCGCGACTTCTGCCTGCACGACCTGGATCTCACCGAGACACCGATCTTCGAGATACTGGATCAAGCGCAGACGCCCTCGTTGATGGCACCCTTTCAGGTCTTCTTTGTGCGCAACCTCAAGCTGCTCTTCGGTCGCGGGTCGAAGAAGGCCGAGTTCGCCGCCATCGACGCCTACTTCCGCAGCCCCAATCCGCAGGCCGTGCTGCTCTTCGTCGCCGACCACCTGCGCATTCCCACCGATCTGCGCAAGATGGACTATCAGGACAAAGAGCGCTACGACCGCATCCGCGAAGCCCTCGGCGACGCCTGCGGCCTGGTTGAGTTGGCACGCGTTGCCGAGGCCGACGCAACGCGCTGGGCGATCGCCGAGGCCGAATCGCGCGGCATCCGCTTCGACGCCGACGCAGCCCGCGAGATGGTCGATGCCCTCGGGGCCGATATGATGCTGGTCTCCAGCGAACTGGAGAAGCTCTGCCTCTATGTTGGCGGAGGCTCTGTTGGCGGAAGCGCAACGCTCGAGGGCAAAAACCGCATCACCCTCGGCGACGTCGAGACGATGGTCCTCGCCGCCAAGCAGCGTTCGCTCTACGAGCTGACCGACGCCATCAGCCAGCGCGACCGCACCCGAGCCCTGCTCCTCCTGCACGGCCTGCTCAACGCCTCCGACGGCGGCGAGGACGCGGCCATCGGACACCTCTATATGCTGGCCCGCACCTTCCGCCAGATGCTCATCATCCTGGAAAAAAATGTGCGCGACTCCCGCGACCTCTGGGCCGCCCTCTGGCAGGGCTTCCGAATGCCCCCGTTCGCTGCCGATGACCTCATTCGCCAAGCCCGCCGCTACAAGTCCCGCCGCGAGCTCAACCGCGCACTACGCCTAGTTGCCAAGGCCGACCTCGAACTCCGCAGCTCTCCCGCCAACAAACTCCTCGTCCTCGAACGCCTCATCCTCGCCCTTGCCACCGAATCAACAGCCGCAGCCCAGAACCCCACTCACCAATTCGCCATGGAGCTGTAAGTAATTTTGCGAGTTGCAATTTTCGCTTATTGCCTCATTTACAGAGTTGCAGATTGCCGGTTGTGGCAACTCAAGCGGTTGTTCCGATTCAAGCTCGTGGAAAACGGGCCGTGGCCATCTTCAACGTCAGTTCCTGTTGCAACACGCTTCTCGCCAACGACTCTCGTCTCGGACGAAGACCGTCCGTCGGGCACTCTCACGGTCGTTCATTCGATCCCACCAGGTATCCCGATTCGCCGCTGAAGCCGCTTCTCGCACTCAGGGCGAATGGGCAACCTCTTGAAACGTCAGAGATAGGGCAGAAACTCAATCCGCGCTCGCTATTGTGCGCTATCCTGAATGTACCCACTTGGGACGATTTGGAGGTGTATTGGCCTTGGCAGAGATTCGAGTGCAGGAAGGTGAACCTCTCGAAAACGCACTGCGCCGCTTCAAACGCAAGGTTCAGACGGAAGACATCATCAAGGAAGTGAAGCGCCACTCCTTCTATCTGAAGCCGGGCGAGAAGAAGCGTGTAAAGGAAGCGCTGGCTCGCAAGCGAAACCGCAAGAAGATCCGCAAGGAGCAGGACTGAACCTGCTCTCAAACCATGTTGGGCCGCCGTTCTCCTCGACGAAGCGCGGCGGCCCAACAAGCATCCCGCTCACGTTTGCAGCCCAACCAGGCAGGCAGTGCTGGTTCAGTTCGAATCCTGGCGCTGCTCCCGGCAACATGATCGCCGCGCTCCCAGCGACACCGACCGCGAATGGATCGAGCCAGCCTAGTCATTCTCTGAATTCATGAATCTGCGGGCCGAGAGCGATCATCTCTTCCATACCATGGGGGAAAGCGTATGGACTTTGTAGACCGGATACTAACCTGTTCCGTTTGCGGCGGTGAGTTTGTCTTCACGGCGGGGGAACAGCTTTTCTTCCTGGACAAGCAGTTCAAGAACGACCCGAAGCGTTGCAAGCCGTGCAAGTCCAGGCGCGGCGCGCCTGACACCAGTGCGACGTCGGTCGAGGGCCCGGCGGCGGCCGGCATCTCACGCACCGAGACGCGTACTCAATGCTCGGAGTGCGGCATTGAAACCACCGTTCCGTTCAAGCCAACCCAGGGACGGCCTGTGCTCTGCCGCCAATGCTATAAGAACAAGACCGCAGCGAAGTCCGTCGCGGCCACCACGGAGCACAGCCCGGCTCCCACCACCGCTGCCACGCAACCCGCCCAGTCGTAAATTGCCGCGCCGAGCGCCCACGCGAGAGCTGGAGCTTGCGGGCTTCGACTTTGCCGTCTTGGACTGTATCCAATCGCCGCGTTTATCCTGACTAAGGACTGCCGCTTGGCCCGTCCTGCATTCATTCCGCGCAGCCAGGCAGGCAAAGACTTATGTCGCAGCCAACCATCCCTATCGACGACGCAGCCCTTGTCCGCGCACGCACGGCGGTCGGCGACTTTGAACTGACCGTCTGTAGCGACGGCACCTACCTGCTCGATGGCGGAGCTATGTTCGGGGTCGTGCCCAAGACAATGTGGCAGAGGCGCGTGGCGGCGGACGCGGAGAACCGCATCGTCCTCGGCCTGAACTCCGTCGTCGTCCGAACGGGCCGCCACACAGTTCTGATCGAGACTGGCATCGGCAACAAGCTCTCGCCGAAGATGCAGCAGATCTTCCAGAATCAGGCTCTGCTGCCCGCCTCGCTCGCCGCCGCGGGCACCTCCCCCGATGAGGTGGACATCGTCGTCAACACCCACCTGCACTTCGACCACTGCGGCTGGAACACCACGCTCCACCCCGATGGCAGCGTCACGCCGACCTTCCCCAATGCGCGCTACTTCGCCCACGCTGGCGAGGTCGCCCACGGCCACCTGCAACTCGACCGCGACCGCGTCAGCTACCTCTCGCCCAACTACGACCCGCTGATCGCGTCCGGCCAGATGACGCTGCTCGACGACGCCGGCATCCGCGCCAACCCATCGCTCTGCCCCGGAATCTCGGTCGAACTCTTCCCCGGCCACACCGCGCAGATGATGGGCATTCACATCGGACCGCCAAGCCCAACGGAATCGCGGCCCGCAGCGGCCTCCGCCCACCCTCACGCCTGTTATATCGGCGACCTCATTCCCACCTCGCACCACCTCGATCCAACCTGGGTGATGGGCTACGACCTCGACCCGCTGCGCTGCATCGAGGAGCGCAAGCGTTTTTATTCGCGCGCGATCCCAGAGCAGTGGCTGGTTCTCTTCCCCCACGACCACCCCACCCCGATGGCCTGCGTCGCGCTCAGCGACAAAGGCAAGCCAGTGGTTGCGGCCAAGAAGTGACCTGCCAAGCAACCGGAAGCAATCCCGATTAAATCAGGAAAGCCCCGTCAAATCGGGGCCTTCGCTGACTTTAAATCGGTTCTCTCACTACGCGGAAACAGAGGACACTTCGGCTGGATCGACCAAAACGAACCGACCGTGCTGGCCGCGGTTCTGGAAGCGAACCACGCCGGAGACCTTCGCGAACAGTGTGTCGTCCTTGCCGCGACCAACGTTCGCTCCCGCCTTCAACGGTGTTCCCCGCTGGCGCACGATGATGCCGCCGCCCAGAATTGCCTGGCCGCCAAAGACCTTCACGCCAAGTCGCTGGGCGTTCGAGTCGCGCCCGTTTTTGGAGGACCCCAACCCTTTTTTATGTGCCATTCCATCGCCTCTTTCGCGCGGCCTACAGGCCGCGGCGGATTGAAATTACTGCGCAGCCGTCTCGGCCTTGTAGCTCTTGCCGTTGACCAGAATCTCGTTGATCTTGACCTCGACGAACCCCTGCCGATGGCCCTGCATCTTCTTGTACTGTTTCTTGCGCTTCAGCTTGAAGACCAGGATCTTGTCGAATCGGCCCTCTCCGAGCACCGTTCCCGTCACCTTCGCGCCCGACAGATCCGACTCGAACTTTCCCTCTTCGCTGCTGACCGCGAGGATGTCGGAGAACTCGATTGCGCCGTTCTCGTGCGCCGTGCGCTCGATCTTCAACCGCTCACCCGGAGAGACCAGGTACTGCTTGCCGCCGGTACGAATCACTGCATACATAACTGAACCCATGCGCGCGGCGCCTGAGCGCCCGCACCCTTCATCGATTGTATTGTCTGGGGACGCATCCAGATGCCGCATCCAAAATGGCTGTCCCAAACCTGTATTCAGCCGGTCGTCCCAAGCGTCGCATCGCATCCCGAAGAACCGCTGCTGCCGCGGCCCATGAAGCAACCGCGCGCGGCCTCCGAGACCTGCCAACCTTGTTGCCGCCCGCCAGCCCTGCAACCGGTAGGCTTGGTGCATTGGTCAAACCTGCCAAACTTATCAAGTGTACCGCGCCCAGCCAGATGGGTCAATCACGATGCCTCGAATGTTATGGCCCGTTCGGCGATGTCTTCTGGGGCGCGGGACTATTGGAGCGCGGCACGCGATCGAGGGCCATGATGGCGTTGGCCAGCGCGGTGGATGCATTCTGAAACGGTTCGGACTCGTTGAGCAGGCGCTCGGCCTGGTCGTACTCCGCGGCATTGATTAGGTCGGCGATGCGCCGCATCTGGGCATGAAACGCGGTGTGCATCTCGATGGCGGCCTGGTACTGCTGCGAGCCACGCAGGTGCAGGGTGTGCTGGCTAAGCAACCATCTGCGGATAGAGCACTCCTCGGGATGCTGGATGGAGCGGGTGGCGCGTTCGCTGAGCGGCTCTCGCATCCGCGCGGCCAGCAGCAGGGTGATCTTCCATCGCACATGGCTGGCGATGGCGTCGCGCGCACACTCGATGGTCTTGGCGATGTAAGTCTCTGCGGGCATTTACCACCTCGCATCCGTTATCGGAGGATTGCCGCGATAGGTGAGACGACGCGTGGCTGGCACACTTACTTGAGTACCGTAGAAATGGTTGAGTCGGGCGAGCTGCCACAGGGGGGTGCAGAGACGCCAGGGCAATCGCATCAATCGAGCGATGCTTAGCGTTTGTGGGTTAACTGGTTGGGTACCCCTTGTGGTACCCCCCTTGAGGGGGTATTTGGGCGTAAGTTGATTCGATTCACTCGATTGCGGGCGGCATGTGCCGCTAAAAATAAGATTCCATTGGACTTACTGATAAATATTAGATTCTATTGATCTTACGAGGAAAAAACCGGTGCGCTGGGTGCCTGTTCTTTGCCAGCAGGCCCGCTGAGGACTCTGGCTGCAGCCGATCCGATGGCTTCGATCTATGGTTCTAGTTTACCAAGCGGAGGGAAACTACTATGCCAACTTTTGGGGTTATTTTTGGAGTGGAAGTGATTTTGATTGTGGTGATTGTGGTGATTGATGGATTTTTGGGGCGAGGTGGGGGTTGACAGGGGATTTGCGGGGGGAGGAGGAAAGGATGGGCAAAAGGAGCCATGCAAAGGCAGGGGCAGGGGCAAAGGCAAAATGCGGGGTTCCTCGACTCGCTGCGCTCGCTTGGGATGACGGCGGGGGGAGGGATGACGATTGTCGCCTTATGAGAGGCGTGGAGCGACGAGGCCGCGGATGCGCAGTTCGATGGCGTCGATCGAATTGTCGCCGATGGCGACGTCGGCGACGGTGAGGACGCGGTGGGGATCGCGGGCGGCGATCTGCAGGTAGGCGGCGTGGATGCGGGCGTAGAACTCGTCGGTCTCGCGCTCGAAGCGGTCTTCGGCGGCGGGTTGCGGCAGAGTTGGGAGCGATGGCGCGGATTGCGTCGGCGGTTGCGTGGGTGCCTGGCGATGGTTGCGGCGGCGAGCGCGGGCGAGCGCGACTTCGAGCGGCGGGAGGAGAAGCAGGGTGAGGTCGGGTTGGAGGCTGTCGCAGACGGCGGCGTGGAGCGCGAGGACGCGCTGGCTGCCGAGCCGGCGGCCCGCTCCCTGGTAGGCCTCGGTGGAATCGGTGAAGCGGTCGCAGAGGACGATGGAGCCGACGGCGAGCGCGGGAGCGATGACCTCGGCGATGGACTGGGCGCGGTCGGCGAACATGAGGGCCATCTCGGCTAGTGGGTCGATGGGGCCGAGGGCGGACTCGGAGCGGGAGTCGAGCAGGAGCACGCGGAGGCGGTCGCCGAGGGCTGTGGAGCCGGGCTGGCGCAGCGTGACGACGGTGCGGCCGGAGGCGGTGAGCCATGCAGCGAGACGACGCATCTGGGTGGTCTTGCCGGAGCCGTCGAGGCCCTCGAAGGTGATGAAGGTTCCGCGTGGCATGGGGACAAGTCTAGAGCATTTTCAGCGATGGCGTAGTTTTTCCCATTATGGGCAGCTCTTTCAGCCGTCGCGCCTGGTCTACCTGCAACCCACCAAATTCCTTGCGCCAACGATAATACGTCTGCTCAGTGATCCCGCCTTCGCGGCAGGCAATCGGTGTCGTCTTGCCGTTCGCCACCGCAACCTCGATCTGTCGCAGCAAACTCACAATCTGTTCAGGTGTATGCTTCTTCCCCCTCGCCATCTTCCGCTCCTTTTTGTCCAGTCTCTCGCATCAGAACTGGTACATAAAAGGCAGGGCACTCCAGTCTCGTTTGGCGGCGAATCTGGCTACGCCGAGACGATATATACAACCTACTCCGCTGTCTATAATGCACCGAATGACCTAGGATCGATTACTGTAACGACCGACAGCGGCATGGCCTTCAGCCCCGATTTTGATATTGTTTTCCAGTAGTAACTGTGAGGTAAACGCCCGTGTTCTTTCCAGTCCTGCTGTCCAGCCTGCTCTTTGCGCAGTTGAGTCCTTCCATTCCAGTCATGGCCCCCAATCCTGCCTATCCAATCAGGGTTCAGCTTTTGCAGATGAGTATGTGGATACCCAGCCCCATCGCAGCCTACTCCAATGACAGCGCTACAACACTCGATACATACCTCATGAGAGTCCCCGTTAAGACAAACACTACAGCATCTTTCTTCGGTCACGGTAACATCCTAGGCAATAATCCGGCTGGGTTCGATTACGGTACGGATTGTTATCAGCAGCCGGACTCCATGCTAAACAGCTATGCAAACGCTACATATCAGGCACGCTGGAAGAAACAGGACCGGGAGTTGGAGATACTTCTCCAGACTGACAGCACGCATATCTCCATGTGCGAGATTAATGTATTTCTTCGGAAACATCCCTACATTTTGTTTAGTGCAGGGAACACGACAAACCCACTGGTTACGCCCCCATCCGTTACGGTTACCCCTCCAAACCCCAATTATCCAATGCATATTCAGCTCGTGGTGGCGCCAATGCTTTACCGTTCCGATCTTAACTTGCATTATGGTCCCTATCTAGCCTCGGTGGGGCGCGGAAACATTCTTGGCACACCCGAAGTGGGCTTCGATTTTTCCAACCTCTGCTCAGGCAATCCGCAGCTCAACATCTACTATGAACCTGACCGGTTTTACCAGGCCCGCTGGAAAAAGAAAGACAAAACCCTCGAAGTCCTTCTACAGGAGTTCGGCAGCGATAAGATTAGTAGCTGCGAGCTGACGGTAACGCTTCAGAAACATCCCTTCGATCTGTCTCTCGTCGATCCGTCTCCCGCCCCCGTCCGTCCGCCCTCGCCCGCATCGCCTGCTCTGCCAGCGCAGACGCCAGATGAAGCGACGCCAGCCACTTTGGCACCACAACTGGGCGTAAATCCAAGCCCGCAATGTCCCCTCAACCGCTTCGATGCAGATTTTACTAAGGGGAAATTAACCCCCCTGAAGAGCCCGTTGCCCTCCGATCCGGGCTATGGTTCGAAGCATGCGATACTGCTCAACAATGTCTTTGTCGAGGGCTATCTCCTCCACTTTAAAGGGCCTGTATGTCCGCTCCCGCTACAAGCATCCGCCCAACCGCTTCCGTTCCATGTAATCGCCACCCCATCCGGTAATATCACGCAGTCCGGCAAGCCAATCCAAAAATACAACTATCCCACCCGGCACTGGCCCACCGGCCCATACCGCATCTACCGCATCCACTATTCCATCGCCCCAAAAGACCTCATATTCTATTCGGAGATAATTACGAGCTATCCGGACTACGGAGAGCTTCCGTCCGTGGTCCATACTACGATTAATTTGGGCGTGCTTGAATTCACCACCGTGCTATATGACAAAAGCGGCTCTATCGTAAACTCCACCGATACATATACGTCCACTCTTGTCCAAATTAGCGTTTGAGCGGCGGCGGTAGAGCCCTGCTACGGTTTGTGTTGAGAGACATAAACCCAGAGGAGGATCACCGTCGCCGTGATTCGAGTATCCAGCATTTTCAGTCAGAT
>JAJZDL010000108.1 GCA_021851465.1 Acidobacteriota bacterium | reverse complement strand
TGCCGCCGCCAGATCTTTCGCGTTCGCTTCCTTCGCATCCTTCAGGTTCGCCAGAAACGATGCCTTGAAGTCGTTCACGGCATCGGTAAGGCGCTTCTTGATGTCGTCGTCCAGCGCCTTCCTGGTTGCAATATCGGTCAAAATCGCAGGCGCGGCGCTCTCCAAATAGGGATAGAACCCATCCTCGAACCCGCGCAGGTCCGCAACATCCACATCGTCGAGAAGTCCGTTAACTCCGGCAAACAGAATTGCCACTTGCTTCTCCACAGTCAGCGGCTGAAACTGTGGCTGCTTCAGCAGTTCGGTCAGGCGCGCGCCGCGGTTCAACTGCTGCAGTGTCACCTTATCGAGGTCCGACCCGAACTGCGAGAACGCAGCCAGCTCGCGGTACTGCGCCAGATCCAGCTTCAACGTCGAACCCACCTGCTTTGTCGCTTTGATCGCCGCCGCAAAGCCGACGCGCGAGACCGAAAGCCCCACGTTCACCGCCGGGCGCACACCGGAGTTGAAGAGATCGGTCTCCAGAAATATCTGCCCGTCGGTGATCGAGATGACGTTGGTCGGAATGTACGCCGAGACGTCGCCCGCCTGCGTCTCGATGATGGGCAATGCGGTCAGGCTGCCTCCGCCCAGTTTGCCCGAAAGCTTGGATGCGCGCTCCAGCAATCGCGAGTGCAGATAGAACACATCGCCCGGATACGCCTCGCGCCCCGGCGGCCTGCGCAGCAGCAGCGATATCTCGCGATAGCTTACCGCGTGCTTCGAGAGGTCGTCGTAGATCACCAGCGCGTGCCGTCCCGAGTCGCGGAAGAACTCGCCCATCGCGCACGCCGCGAACGGCGCCAGATACTGCATGGGTGCAGGCTCGGACGCAGTCGCCGCCACCACGATGGTGTACGCCATCGCACCGTGCTCTTCCAACGTCTTCACAATCTGCGCTACGCTCGACCGCTTCTGCCCGATTGCGCAGTAGATGCAGATCAGGTTGTTCTTGGCCGAGTTGATGATCGTGTCCAGCGCAATCGCCGTCTTCCCCGTCTGCCGGTCGCCTATCAGCAGCTCGCGTTGCCCGCGCCCGATGGGGATCATCGTGTCGATCGCCTTGATCCCGGTCGCCATCGCCTCGCGCACGCCTTGGCGATCGATCACGCCCGGCGCAAGCCGCTCCACCGGCAGCCGTTGATCGGTCGCAATCGGCCCCTTGTCGTCGATCGGCGCACCCAGCGCGTCTACCACGCGCCCGATCAACGCATCGCCCACCGGTACAGACATGATCGTGCCGGTGCGCTTCACCTCGTCGCCCTCTTTGATCTCGGTGTAATCGCCCATCAGTACCGCGCCCACCTCGGACTCGTCCAGGTTCATCGCCAGCCCGGCCACGCCGTGGGGGAACTCGATCAGCTCGCCCGCCATCACCTTGTCCAGCCCGTGTACGCGCGCGATGCCATCGCCCAGCGAGATGACAGTGCCAACCTCATCCACTTGGATCTTCTGTTCGTAGTTCTCAATCTGCTGGCGCAGTAGCTCGGTTATCTCATTTGCGTCGATCTTTGCCATGTCTTCCTTGCCCTCAGTCCAAACCTCAGTCGAACTCTGAATCCGAAAACCGTTCCGGCTCGCGCGGCCCTATGCGTTCACCAGCCTCTGCTTCAACTGTTGCAACTGCGCGCGCAGGGACCCGTCGTAGACCGTCGATCCAATCTCAACCACTGCCCCGCCCAGCAGGCTCGCATCCTCCGCATACTTCGCGCAGACGCGTGCCCCGGCCAGTTTCGCGATCTGTGCCTCCAGTTGCGCGCGGCCCTCTACACTCAGCGGACGCGCGCTCGTGATGCGTGCCTCGGTCGCGCCCGCATGGGCGTCAACCACTTCCTTGTACGCGGCGAGAATCTCGTCCAGTTCCACCAGGCGACCGTGCTCCACAATCACCGCAATGAAGTTCCGCACCTGCGCAAACATCGCGATGCGCGCCGCAATCGCATCCAGCACCCTCAGCTTTTCAGCCATCTCGATCGAAGGGTTCTCAAGAACTTCGCGCAGGTCGCTGTTCGCCGTCAGGGTCTCCGCAAAGTCGCGCATCTGCTGTTGCGCCGCATTCGCGTCCAACCGTGCCGATTCCGCAACCTCGGCAAAGGCGCGCGCATAGCGTGGTGCGATGCTGGCCATCAGTTCTGCCCCTTCTTCGGGTCGTCGCCCGTCAGCCGCTGCGCAAAGCTCTGCACCAGCAGCCGGTCCGTCTCCGCCGATACGCTCAACTTGTGCGCCGCCTGCTCGATCGCCAGCCCCGCTGCATACTGCTGCAAATGCTTCTGCGCGTGTCCGGTCGCCGAGGCAATCTCCTGCTCCGCGGCCTCCAGGATCCTCTTTTTCTCGGCCTCTACCGCCGCCTTGATGCGCTGCTCCGCCGCGGCAGAATCCTGCTCCGCGTGTACGCGCATCGCGGCAATCTCGCCATCCAGCTTGCTCAATCGCTCTTCCACGCCGCTCAACCGCGAACGCGCCTCTTCGGTCGCCGTCCGCGCATCCGCCAGGTTCTTCTGGATCGCCGCACTCCGCTCGTGCAGCAGCTTCGGCAGCGCCTTCGCCGCAAACCAGACAACCCCCATCGCAAGCAGCAAAAAATTTCCAATCGTGAACGCATTCGACGCCCGCTCGGGGCTCATCCCCAGCTTTGCGCCAATCGCCACCACCGATGGCGACATGCGATACGCATCGTCGGCGTCCTGCGTCGGCTGCTCCTTCGCCGACGACTGCGCCCCCACCGCGCTAGCGCCCGGAGAGGAACTCTGCGCGGAAGCCGTCTGCGCCCGCGCCGTTCGCGGAGCGAATCCTGCACACAGTACGAGCGCCAGCATCGCTCCAGCCAGCGCATTCCTCACCCATCGCTTCATCGCTGCGCAGCCTCCGTCCGGGCACCGTCCGGCAGTACCGCACGCAGAATCTGTTCGCTCAACTCCGCGCTGGCCCCCTCTATTTGCAACTGTGCGATGGCAACGCTCTGTTCGATCTCGCCCTTCGCCACCTTCACCTTCTCCACGGTGGCCGCGCGCACCTCGGCCAGCGCCCTGTCGCGATCCGCGCCCCACTGCTTGAGCCTCTCCTCGCGCTCCGCAAGAACCACAGCCCGCGCCTTGCGTAGCCGCGCTTCATACTCCGCCGTTCTGGCCTCGGCCTCGGCGATGGCCGCGCGCGCCTGCTCCACCGCGCCAGTCGTCCGCGCACGCCGTTCCGCCAGCACTCGCTCCAACGGGCGCCGCACCAGCAGCCCGTAGGCAACCACAAGCAACAGGAACAGCGCCATCGTCGGCACCGCACCGAGCGCAAGTCCACCGAGTTGGTTCAGTATTTCATCCATGGTCGAAGCAGATAGAGAGAGATCGTAACGCCCTTCAAGCCGAAGGACCCGGTACGTCTTGGCTGATTTGGGTACACCTATTTCTAACAACCGGCGCAGGGAGTGTCAAACAGGCATAAAGCGATAAACGATCAGGTTGTGCGTTATTCGCGCAGATGCCCGCTGTTCCGCCCTCGCACAAAATAGCCTTTGACAATCCTGGAATTAAGCCTAAACTCTAAATACCACCAAGACCCGACGTCCTGGGTCGTACAGGTCGCGTGCAAGGGGACACCACCTCCGCTCCCCGACAGGCGGCCTGTTCTGTTTAATCCCGCACCGCGAAGCGCCGGTAGCGATCCAGCAGCGACGCTGGCCCGCGCGCCGTCAAGGCCACAAGGTTGCCTTCAAAGCTCCTCTCGCGCAGCAGCGCGCCCGCCTCCAGCGCAGCCAGCGCCGCGCCCTCCGACTGCGGCACGCGCAGTCGCGCTTCAACCAGCGGGTCCGCCACCAGCGCCGCGTCGATGGCAGCCAGCAACTCATTCAATCCCATCTTCGTCAATCCTGAAACAGCCACCGCAACCGGCGCGCCCTCCGCTCTCGTCCCCGCGCCATGCGCAAGCCGCATACGCTCCTCCGGCGGCAGCAGGTCGATCTTGTTCATGACCTCGATCACCGGTTTGCCCTCCACCTCCAGCTCACCCAGCACCTTCTCAACCTGCGCCTTCTGCTCCTCAATCATTGCGCTCGATGCGTCCCTCACGTGCAGCAGCACCTCGGCCCGCTCCACCTCCTCCAGGGTTGCGCGGAAGCTCGTTACAAGGGTATGCGGCAGGTTGCGGATGAAGCCCACCGTGTCCGACAGCAGAATCCTTCGCCGGCTCGGCAGTTGCAGTTGCTTCAACTTCGGATCGAGCGTTGCAAACATGCGCGCCGATTCCAGCACTCCCGCTTCAGTCAGCGCATTGAAGAGCGTGCTCTTGCCAGCGTTGGTATAGCCCACCAGCGCCACCACTGGCACTGGAACCGCCTCCCGCCGTTGTCGCTGCTGCCGGCGAATCCGCCGCACCGACTCCAACTGTCGCTTCACATGGTCGATGCGCAGGTTGATCTTGCGCCGATCTGTCTCGATCTGCGTCTCACCCGGCCCGCGTGTCCCAATGCCACCGCCGAGCTGGCTCATCGCCTTGCCTCGCCCCGCCAGCCGCGGCAGTTGGTATTCGAGCTGCGCCAGCTCGACCTGCAACTGGCCCTCGCGCGTCCGCGCGTGGCGCGCAAAAATATCCAAGATCAACTGCGTCCGATCGATCACCCGGCAGGGCAGCTTTGCCTCCAGATTGCGCAACTGCGAGGGCGTCAGGTCGTGGTCGAAGAGCACCACGTCCGCGCCGATCGAGGCCGCCACACCCGCAATCTCCTCCAGCTTTCCCTGCCCGACCAGGGTCGCTGCATCGGGGCGCGCGCGCCGTTGCACCAGCGTCGCCGCAACCTGCGCGCCTGCGCTCCGCGCCAGTTCCTGAAACTCCGCCAGCGACGCATCGAAGTCGAGATCGTCCGCCGCGCCGACTGAAGGTTGAGCTTCGCCATCGTCTGCCGAGATCTCGTTCTCGATTGAAACTGCGGCCGCCGAACGTGCCAGCCGCGCAGCCGACGTCAACCGGCGTCGCTGCCCGGTGAACTCTACTGCAACCAGTACCGCCCGCTCAACGCCGGACGCCGCGCGCCCTTGTCGCGCATCCGCCAATGCAGATGCCGCGCGCGAGGCCTGCGCAGCAGCTTCCGCTAGACTCATCTGCAAGCCTGCTGCCCGTGCCGCGTATCGCTCTTCCAAATCGCGTTCAACCGTGTCCCGCCCTGTCTGTTGCGGCCTTGAATGCAACGTCTTCATCGACGCGACCTTCGGATATGCGCCCGATCGGCACAAGGGGCGAGTCGGTGGTACGGCGTGGCTGCGCCAAGAGGCAATGCCGACGGCCTCAACCGCCCGCCACTCCAGGCGTCTCGCCCGTCGCAGACCCACCCAACCCGCCCTGCAACCGTGGCTCCACTCTGCCCTCGATCCTGCCCTCCATGTGTGGCCCCACACGTCCGTTCACCACGGTCGAAATGGCGTGCTTGAAGATCAACTGCTCCTGCCCATTGCTATCCAGCAGCACCGAGTACTTGTCGAAGGACCGAATCTTGCCCGCCAACTTCACGCCGCTCACCAGATAGATCGTAATCGGGCTCTTGTCTTTGCGGACCGTGTTGAGAAACGTGTCCTGAATGTTCTGCGCCGGCTTCTGTTCCATAAGTGCCGATCTCCCTGATCTAGTTTCCCTTGCCAAATTGTTTCCCGTGCCAAAATTGCAGGGCGCTCCGTCGCACTCCTGGGCCTGCAACCCCATCGAAGGTCAGCCCCCTATCGCGGACTTTCCTCCGCAACCAACCCCGAGACTGTTTACCATACAGGCCGCAACCTCGATTTTCAACCCGGCCAGCCCTGCGCGCTATCTCATCGCAGGCATTCACGCTGCGCGGGCCGGTCTGTCTCTTCTGCTCATGCCGCTTGCGCGCGCCTTTCGGCACGGATTTTAGACGCACCTCCAGTGGCTGCCGAAAGTCTCGCCGAGCGAGGTACCATTGCTTGCAGTGCCCACGCCGACTCCACAACCGCCGCAATCCGTCCCCATGCTCGACTTCGCGCGCCAGTACACTCCGCTGCGGCAGCAAATCCTCGACGCCATCGTCCAGGTCTGCGACTCGCAGCACTTTATCCTCGGCCCCCAGATCGCGGCCTTCGAGGCCGCATCCGCGCAGATCTGCGCTGCACCCTTCGCCATCGGTTGCGCCAGCGGTACAGACGCCCTCTGGCTCGCCCTGGCCGCCGCGGGCATTGGCAAAGATCCGGGTGTGGCTGCCCCAGGTCTCGATTCTGCAACCTGTGCTTCCAACGCCGCCGTCCTTACAACGCCATTCAGCTTCTTCGCCACCGCCAGCGCCATTCTGCGCGCCGGCGCGCGACCGCTCTTCGCGGACATCGACCCGCGCACCTTCAACCTCTCGCCCATCGCCGCCGCCGAAGTCCTCGACAGCCCCGTCGGCCCGTCCGTCAAAGGCATCCTCCCCGTTCATCTCTACGGCCAGTGCGCAGACTGGGACGCCTTCGCCGCTCTACAGCGCGACCACCCCGGCCTGCTGCTCATCGAAGATGCGGCCCAGGCCTTCGGCGCACTGTGGAATGGCGCACCGGCCGGTTCCCTCGGCGACGCGGCGGCCTTCAGCTTCTACCCCACAAAAAATCTGGCGGCCATGGGAGACGCGGGCCTCGTCACCGCATCGAACGCAGAGATCGACCGCCGCGTCCGCTCGCTCCGCGCGCACGGCATGGCCCGCCGCTACTTCCACGACGAGGTCGGTGCCAACTCCCGCCTCGATGAGATGCAGGCCGCCGTTCTCAACGTCAAGCTCCGCCACGTCGCGCTGTGGAACCGACAGCGTCGAGAACGCGCCACCCGCTACGACCAGCTCTTCCGCGAGGCCGACCTGGCCGTCGAGTGGTCTCCCACCGGAGCACTTTCCCCAAACAATGAACTGGGATCCCCATCCATCGCAGCATCATCGCAATGGATGGGATCGACCGCCTCACCCACATCCGCCGTCGGGCCCTCCACCAAGGACGGCATTATCCTTCCCTACACCGACCCGCGCGCCACGCACGTCTTCCACCAGTACGTCATCCGCGCGCCCCGCCGCGACGCTCTGCGCGCCTACCTCGACGCGCAGCAGGTCGGCAGCGAGATCTACTACCCCGTGCCGCTACATCTGCAATCCGCGCTGCGCAACCTCGGCTACAAGCCCGGAGACTTCCCCAACGCAGAGCACGCCGCCGCCGAAGTCCTCGCGCTCCCCCTCTACCCCGAGATCCGCGATGACGAGCAACAGACTGTAGTCGCAGCCATCCGCGCCTTCTACACCTAGCCACCAACCCCGCGCAAAACTTTGTCATTCTGCCCCTGAACGCAGTGAAAGAGAAGTATCCCCGCATTTCGTTCGAGGCAAGACGCTCTACGCAATCAGTAACATTCCCTGAAAATCGAATCTTCGTCGGTCGTCCGCGCAAGAATCCTACCGCCTCTTCCCCTTACCCACCTTTTTCACCTCGATGACCGGATGCGCCTCTGCTTCATCCGAGCTCCCCGACGCCGCCACCCGCCGCACCAGGTTCCCCTCCAGGCGATAGGTCTTTTTGATCGTCCGTCCCGGTGTCACCATTCCAGTCGTCGCGTCGGGAGCCACTGGCCCCGCATCCGCGGCCAGCACCCTGTAGCTAAATGTCGGCAGAGCCGTCTGCGCCATCGCGGACTTGCCATAGGGATCCGCCGCCATCTTGATCGTCACCGGTAGATACCCCTCGATGTTCTTCTCCCGGTACGCCGTCTCATAACGATGCATCTTCACGTTCCAGGTGAACACCCGCACCTGGTCGAAGTCGTACGGCAGCCCCGCCGTATACGGCGCCAGAACGGTCAGGTAAACCGGAATCTCCTTGTCCGCCTGCTCCGCGCCGTCGTCGTGTACCGTCGTCAGCACATACGCACCCACAATCCGCTGTCCCTCGGCGTAGCGCGTCAGCGAATCCGGCGCATCCACCTCAACATAGTGGGAGAGCAGCCAGCCCACGCGCCCATGCGCATCGCGCACCAGCCACCAGTCCTCCATCGCAACCGGCGGAGCGGAGCCGGGCGCGCCTACCGCCCCCTGCTCCGTCCGCATAGTAATTGCCTCGCCGGAGAGTGGCTTGGGCAGCGTCGCGCGCTCCAGCAGTTGCACTTTGTCCCCCTCCTCCAACCGGTAGAAGCGCTCCGTCTCCCGTCCCGGCTTCAGGTGCAGGTTCACCTCGTCCTGCACCACGGCGGAGGCCACCGCCGGGTCGTCCGCGTGCTCCTTCGCCAGCGACACAAACGCGTCGTATACCTCCTGCGTCGCCACTGCTCTCTCGTCGATCCAGCCCTGCGCGCCCTTCTCCGTCTTCACCCGGTAGAAGCGCCGGCTGCGTTCCAGGACCTCCAACTTCTCCCCGTTTTCCACCGTCGCGGTGCGGTTGGAGACTGCGGCAATCCGGTCGCGCAGATACGTCTCCTTCGCAGTCACATAGACGGAATCGACCGCGGGCCGCGAACCCAGGCGCGAGCATCCGCTCAGCGCCGCAAGCAACAGCCCGAACGCCAGCGCGCAGGCTACCGGAACGCCTCCGCCACGCCGCCCCCGTCTACCGGGCAGGCCCAATCCGCTAAACCGGAACCGCGCAAAAGTCTTTCGCGAGGAAAAATCACAGGGGGTGGGCATCAACTCAGGCACATTTTCCAGCATACCAGCGCAAAATGCCCGCCGCGAAGAGCGGTTCCACCACAACCCCAATTGGGCTGTTTTCAGGGGAAAATGCCTCGTTTTTCATCGTTTCGGGCCTCCGCCAGGGCCCAAAACCGGCCCGAGTTGACGGCTTGCATCCTACCCCCCAAATTAGACTCTTGCGCGAAGTGCCATCTTGCGCATACAGTTGCGTACGGAAACAAACTCAACCTAGGAAACCATTTCAAGGAACGCCCGGAATCCAACTCCGTCTATCGCGCAATCGGATCGTACGTACCCATCACTCGTCAACCGGTAAGGAGGCCCACACAATGGCCAGCAATGAAATCGAAATCGTCGACCCAGCGGCATCGGTCGATCAGCTCAACAAGATCGCGGCTGGCCGCGCACTGAATCGCAGACGCTTCCTTGCTGCTCTCGGTATGTCGGGCGCGGCGGCGGGCGTCGGGTTGATGTCGGGCTGCACCACCACCAGCAACCCACCAGTCGTCATTCCAGGGTCGGCCCAAGCCAGCACACTTAACTTTGTACTCAACCTGCACTACCTCGAAGCGACCATGTACTCCTACGTCACGACGGGCGCGGACATCAACACGACCACGCAGATCGGGACCGGAGTCAGTCTGGCGGGCAGCGGGACCATCACCGGCCAGCCCGCGATGGTGACCTTCACCGGGGCCAACGCCTCGCAGATAACCGACATGGTCGACGAGATATGCTTCGACGAAGTGGGCCATGTGGCCGCGCTGCAGAACCTCCTTGGCTCCTCGGCCATCCCCAGGCCGGCCATCAACCTCGCCGCATTCGGCGCGGTCTCCGCATCCAACGCCCTCTCGCTCCTGAGGTTGCTGGAAGACATCGGCGTCAGCGCGCACACCAACGCCATCACCGCGCTCTCCACCAGCAACGCAACCTACGCCGGGCAGATCCTCGGCGCCGAAAGCTTCCACTCAGGGGGGTTGCGTCTGACCAGCATCCAGAACCCCACCATATCCGCCTACATCGCCCCCGCGGATGGCTTGGGTGTGCCGCCGGTCGACCTGGGCAACCCAACCGCCGAAGCAGCAGGCCCAACCGCC
>JAJZDL010000107.1 GCA_021851465.1 Acidobacteriota bacterium | reverse complement strand
ACTCGGTGGCGGCGTGGTTCAGTAAATCGCCGGTTGGCCTGGGGGACGGGTCTTCCAGCGGCGGTGCATCCACAGCCACTGGTCGGGATACTGGCGCACGCCGGCCTCAATAACGGCGGTGAAGAGCGCGGTGTTGACGGCTGCATCGGCCTCTGCGTCGCCGGTGTCGGCAAGCGAAAGCGCCGGGCCGAAGCGCAGGACGTACTGGCGCTCGGCTGGCTCCCACAGCAGAAAACCGGGAAGCACTGCCGCGCCGGTCTTCAACGCGACCCGCGCCAACCCGGAGGCGGTGCAGGCCTCGATGCCAAAAAACGGTACGAACAGTCCCTGCGGCGGGGTCATGTTGGTGTCCATCAGGATGCCGACCGTCTCCCCCGCGCGCATCGCCCCAATCAGGCCGCGCGCAAAGTCGTCCTTGTGCAGGACGCGGTTGCCGTGCTGGCAGCGGATGCGGTTCACCATGCGGTCGACTAGCGGATTGTCCAGGCGGCGGATCACCATGCCCATCGGGTGGCCCGCCAGCGAATGATAGAAGCTCGACAGCTCCCACGCGCCCAGGTGTCCTGTAAGCACCAGCACGCCCTTGCCGCGGTCGCGCGCCGCAAGGTAGTGGTCGAGGCCGTCGTAGCGGATAAAGCGGCTGGCCGAGGCCGGCGTGTAGGTGGACATCTTGCAGAACTCAGCGAGCAGCCAGCCCAGGTGGCGATACTCCCGGCGCAGGATGGCGCTGCGCTCGGCGGCGGGCAGCGCGGGGAACGCAAGCTCCAGGTTGCGTCGGCCCACGCGGCGCAGGCGGCACAACGCAAAATACGCGATCGCGGCGATGGCGACTCCGGCAGCGCGCGCCATGCGCCGCGGCAGCGCGCGCAGAAGATGGACGAAGGTCCACGCCAGCGCAAATTCAACGGCGTGCCGAAGGGTGGGGCGGCACGCCCGTTCGACGATGGATTGGGCTTCGCGTGTCAAGGTTCCAGTGTATTCGGGAACGGGAAATAGGGGCAGTCTCGTATCGGTGCTGCGTCGGGGTCCGGGGATAAAGACCGTTCCCTCTCATACAGATAGACGCAGATGGATTCTGTGGAATTACATCAGGATCGCGCCCAATATCTTGAGCGAAGGGTGCCCTGCTCGGAGAAAGTCAACCCTACGACACAGAGCAGCCGCCAGCCGAGAGAACTCCGGCTGGCGGCTGCTCATCTTGTGCGTTACGGCGTCCGCAATCCTGCGACGCGATGGCGCAATCGGGTGTATCTGCAACTCTAGTGGGCGGCCTTTGAGGCTACAAAGTACTTGGCGACCGTGCTGACAAAGGGACGCGCATTGGCCGGAACAGCCTTGTCGCCCTTGAGAAGGGTATCGAACGGGATGTCGGAACCGTACTCGGCACGGGTGTCGTCCGCGTTCTGCGACATCACGGTGCCCGAAAGATCGAGACCGGCAAAGATCCCCTTGTTGCGCGAGTAGCTGAGGAACTCGGCGTTCATCTTCCAGTCCGTCGCTGCCTGCGTATCGCGTCCCACGGGACCGGCTGCCACGGAGGCATCGGCACCCAGTTTAACTTTGTTCTTCAGCATGGACTGAAGCGCGTTCTGGTTCATCGCGACCAGAACCAGGTCCGTGGACTGTCCGCCAATCTGCCAGCCGAAGCTCCCTCCGGTCAGTTGCACGAAGACCGGCGCGCTCCAGCCATTGGGCGTACGGCAGGTGGACACACCCTGGCCATACTGCGCACCGATGACGAAAGCGCCCTTCTTGTATTGGGGAATCACAACGACGCAGGATGCGCCGGCGAGGATGCTCTGCGGGATGCCCTTGTCCGGCGTTGCCATGATCTCCTGGACGACAGCCTTCGCAGCGTCCAGGCGATCGGCCAGCTTGGCGGCGTCTTGTGCAACGGCTGACAGCGTGGTGGTGGCCACCAACGCCATGCCACATAGAACTCCTGAAATTCGTCTCATCGGGTTTCGACCTTTCACTCTCATATAGAAGCTGTTTTCCTGAATGCGTCTGCCTGGCCAGTTTGCCCGTGGTCGGTTGGAGACGCAACAGTAATGTTGTATCAGGTCATACGATGAGACAAAGGCGCTGCGAGTTGCATCGTGGAAAAAATGAAGGCATGCGGTCGCCGAGCCTCCTTTAACTGGCGCGCCCTCTGGATGCGAATACACTCCGGACGGAAAGACGCCCCGTCGAATCCATAACGCACGGTAGAGCGGCACAAAGACGGAACGGACGGGGCTGGAGCGGTAAAAAATGGGGGCTGCAAGAGCTGCGCAGCTTGCGCCGCCCAACCTTGTAGCCCCTCTCCCAGGTCTGTGTTGCAGTCTCATAATGGGGCATCGACCGCAGGGGGACAACGGTACGAAGGTCTAGAGGCTTTAGTACCTCATATATTTACTAAATAGTAAATACGCTGAGAGGCTCGCCCAACACCGCTTTCTGCCCTGCTCGTACGATGAAAAATTCCGTGCAGCGAGCCGGTTCTTGCTCCTTCGGCCCGGGCTTGGCTCCTTGTTGTTTTCAATCGATATCGCCACCCACCCGATCCAGGCGATCGCCCAGGGGCCTGGGCAAACCGCGAACCCCGTATACTCGACTCATGCATCGGGTCGCCACCACTTCGAGCAAGGTGCAGCGCGTGCTGACGGCATCGCTGGCCGCCACCCTCTGTTACGTCCTGGCGACGTTCTACTTCGGCCTGCGCGCGCACTCCTTGGCCCTCCTCTCCGAGGCGGGCCACAACCTCTCGGACATGCTGGCCATCGGCCTCTCCTATCTCGCCGTCTACTTCCAGCGACGCCCCGCCACAGACCAGAAGACCTTCGGATACCAGCGCGCCGGCGTGCTTGCAGCCTTTGTCAACGCGTCCACGCTCTTCGTCCTGGCCGCGTGGATCGCCCTCTCCGCCATCCATCGCCTCTACGCGCCCGTGGCCGTTCAACCCAGGCTGATGATGCTCGTCGCCTCTGCCGGTGTCCTGATGAACGGGGCCATCGCCGGCCTGCTGTGGAAGTTCTCCGGCGACCTCAACATCCGCGGCGTCTTCCTGCACATGCTCGGCGACACGGTCTCCACCGCCGCCGTCATCGTGGGCGGCGCGGGCATCCTCTTCACCGGCGCCATGGGGATCGACTCCGCGCTCTCGCTGGCGATCGCCGGGATGATTGCGTGGAGCTCCGTCGCCATCGTGCGCGAGACGCTCAACATTCTTCTCGAAGGAACACCCAGCACCCTCGCGCTGGCCGAGGTGCGCGCAGCAGTCGGCGCCATTCCCGGCGTCCTCGACGTGCATGACCTGCACGTCTGGTCGCTCGGCTCGGCGTCGCACGCTCTGGCCAGCCACGTTATCATCGCCGAGATGCCGCTCTCCGACTCCGCCGGCATCCTCGACGCGATCAACTCCGCGCTGCGCGACCGCTTCCACATCACGCATACCACCATTCAGTTCGAGATCCACGGATGCGAGACCACCCACGGATGCTCCGCCCCGCCGGAGGTTGATGCCGTCGAAGCCCATGCGCACCACAGCCACTCGCACGCACACTGAGCGGAGAGTCGCGCGCGCTGTAAATACAGGCGCCCACCGGATCGGCGGGCGCCTTCGTTCCAGTCTGCAAAAACATTTACAGCAGCGTCGCGTCCAGGGTGATCTCCGCCGCGGCCAGCAGCCGGGAGATCGGGCAGCCCGCCTTCGCGCCGTTGGCAATCTCATCGAACTTCGCCCTGTCGATGCCGGGAATCTTCGCCTTCGTCGTCAGGTGGATCTTGGTCACAGTCGGCTTGTCGTGCATGTCGAGCGTCACCACTGCGATCGTCTCGATCGACTCCGGCGTAAAGCCCGCCTTGCCCAACTCCGCGCTGAACGCCATCGAGAAGCATCCCGCATGAGCAGCCGCGATTAACTCCTCAGGGTTTGTGCCCACGCCCTCGGCAAACCGCGTCGCGAAACTGTACTGCTGTTGCTTCAACGTGCCGCTCTGGGTCGAGATGGTACCTTTGCCTTCCTTCAAACTGCCATTCCAAACTGCGCTTGCGCTGCGGTCCATGATCGCTTCTCCTCGGGATTGTTGGGTTGAGGTTAAAAATGAATATCGGAGATCGGCCTATATAAACGGTATCTCATTGGATGCGTGCAATCGCATCGCGAACGAAGAAAGCAGGATAAAAACTCTGCGGGTTGCGCTAGTCTTTTTCTCATGCAGACGAAACCGCCGCAACCTGTGATGGCACTCGCTGCGGACCAGTGCCCGCTGGCCGGCAGCAGCCCCAGCGAGATCGGCTCGACGGCGCGGGAGCACCACTCCATCTTCTGCCCCAACTGCTCCAGCCGTCTCGCGGAGTGCCGCTGCAAACTCGTCTGCCGGGCCTGCGGCTACTTCCTCAGTTGCGCCGACTTCTATTGATGCTCACGACTTACGCCGCCGCGCTCTCCGCCTTCAGCTTCTCCGCCGTGTAGTGCGCAACCAGCGCGTCGATGGTCGGCTGCAACTGCCCCTCCATCACCTGCGCAAGCTGGTGGTTGGTCAACCCAATGCGATGGTCCGTCATCCGGTTCTGGGGAAAATTGTACGTCCGGATCTTTTCGCTGCGGTCGCCCGTGCCGATCTGCTGCTTTCTGTCCTTCGCCTGGATCTGGTGGATCCGCTCTGCCTCGACCTCATAGAGCCGCGCGCGCAGCACGCGCATCCCCTTCTCGCGGTTCTTGATCTGAGACTTCTCATCCTGGCAGCTCACCACTGTGTTCGTCGGCAGGTGCGTAATCCGCACCGCCGAATACGTCGTGTTCACGCTCTGCCCGCCGGGCCCAGACGAGCAGAAGGTGTCGATGCGCAGGTCCTTCGGCTCGATCTTGATGTCCACCTCCTCGGCCTCCGGCAGCACCGCCACCGTGATCGCCGAGGTGTGTACGCGGCCCTGCGTCTCCGTCGCCGGAACGCGCTGCACGCGATGCACCCCCGACTCGTACTTCAGTTGAGAGTAGACATTGTTGCCCTCAATGATCGCCGTAACGTCCTTCAGCCCGTTGCCGATGCCCGACTCCGTCTCCGAGAGCACCTCCACCTTCCACCTGTGCTGCTCGGCAAAACGCATATACATGCGAAAGACCTCCGCTACAAACAACGCGGCCTCATCGCCGCCGGTGCCTGCGCGAAGCTCAAGGATCACGTTCTTCTCATCGTTCGGGTCCTTCGGCAGCAGCAGGACCTTCAACTCTTCCTCGACTGGCGCGAGGCGTGGCTCCAGTTCGGCCAGCTCCTCGGCAGCCATCGCCTTCACATCCGGATCGGCGTCGGCCAGCATCGCCTTCGCCTCGGCGATGCCAGCCTTGATCTTGCGATACTCGCGGAACTTCTCAACCGTCGGCTCCGTCGCCCGGTGCTGCTTGGCGACACTCTGAAACTTCTTCTGGTCGTTGACCAGCGTTGGGTCGGACATCTGCCGGCCAAGCTCTTCGTAGCGTGCTTCCAGTTGATCCAGGCGGTCGAACATTGAACTCTCCTCGCGCATCGCTGCAAAACTCTGCGCCTACGACATCTATCCATAAATTGTCATTCTGAATGGAGTGAAGAATCCCCGCATTTCGTCCGGGGTAACACGGCTGCCGCGCAGCAAGCGGCAGCACACGCAAAGCGCAGCTAGTGCTGCCCGCAACGCAGGAACGTCGCGCGGGGATTCTTCACCGGAGTTGCGCTGGCACAAGTCATCGCTGCTTTAGATTCTACCGCGACCGTCAAGGATGCGCTGCGGCACATCCGCTGTCGGCTTCGGCTACCGATGATGCGCCCTCGCTCTCTCCATGCGGAGTTCCAGCCCGCATCGTTCTTGCCCATCGCCACGTCCTCGCCCGCAACAAGTGGATCGCGCGCTCGACGCGGCTACTCCCCTGCCCACTTGGCGATCAGTCGCGTCGTGGAAAATCCCTCTACGATCGGCACAATCCTCACCTGCCCTCCCCAAGCCATCACCTCGTTGGCCCCCACCACCGTCTCCACGGTGTAGTCGCCGCCTTTGACGATCGCATCGGGCCGCACGGCCAGAATCGCCTCCAAAGGCGTCGGCTCGTCGAAGATCGTCACCGCATCCACGGCGGCCAACGCGGCCAGCACGCGCGCCCGTTCCCGTTCGCCCACAATCGGGCGCCCCGCGCCCTTCAGCCCGCGCACAGAGGCGTCGCTGTTGATCGCGACGATGAGCCGGTCGCCGAATCCCCGCGCCTGCTCCAGCAACGCGATGTGCCCGATGTGCAGCAGGTCGAAGCAACCGTTGGTGAACGCCACCCGCGCGCCGTTCGCCTTCCACAGATCCACGCGCCGCACCAGCTCCTCGCGCGCAACGACCTTGTCCTCGCCGTGCAGTGCAATCTGCGGTGACAGGGCAGCCAGCAGCTCGTGCTTCTCCACCGGTACCGTGCCCACCTTGCCCACCACAATTCCGGCAGAGACATTTGCCAGCTCCACGGCAGTCTTCGGCTGTAGCCCTGAGGCCATGCATAACGCCAGCACTGCAATGGCCGTATCTCCAGCGCCCGAGACGTCGAAGACCTGGCGCGCCATCGCCGGGGCCACAAAGCGCTCGCCTGGGCGTACCAGCGCAATGCCCTTCTCGCCCAGCGTTGCGACAAGAAATTCGAGGCCGAGATCCGCTGCCAGGACCTCCGCCGCATCCAGAAGTGCCTTCAACTCCTGCCCTTCTCCATGAACTGCCGCGGTAAGCTCCTTCAGATTGGGACAGATCGTCGTGGCCCCGCGGTAGCGGCTGAAGTCCACGCTCTTCGGGTCCACCAGAACTGCAATCCCCAGTCCTCGCGCGGCCTGGATCGCCGCCTGACAGACCTCCTCCGTCAGCGCGCCCTTTGCGTAATCGGAGAGAACCACCGCGTCGCAGCCGGGCAGATGCGCCAGCACGCGCTTCATCAGCCGCTCGTAGTCGCCCCGCGAGCGCGCGCCCAGCCGCTCCGTGTCCAGACGCAGCATCTGCTGCCGCCCACCCAGAATGCGCTGCTTCGCAATGGTGGGAAATCCCTCCGAGACGACAAACTCCGGCGCGATCCCCTCCGCGCGCAACCCCTCCCCCAGAAGCCGCTCGTCCTCATCGCCGCCGGTGAACCCAATCACCGCAACGTGCGCCCCCAACCGGCTCAGGTTCATCGCCACATTCGCCGCGCCCCCCGGCTGATGGCTCCGGTGCATCGCCCGCACCACCGCAACCGGGGCCTCCGGCGAGATGCGTCCCACCTCGCCCCAGATGTACTTGTCCAGCATCACGTCGCCCACCACCAGCAGACGCTTGCTCGCCCACTTATACTCGATCTCCTGGATCGCCTCGTGCAGTTGTTCGATCACCGTGTCTCCTCGATCGTCTTCCCATTGCGCTTGGAGGAATGAATCACTGTCATCCTGAGCGATAGTCGTTGTCTGTCATCCTGAGCGAAAATTATCGTTTGTCATTCTGAGCGCAGCGAAGAATCCCCGCATTGCCTTCGCGGCGCGGCGCACTGTCCCATCGGTAAATGCGCCCCGGCTCGCACCGCCAGTGGCAACGCTGTTGCTATCATAGCGGTGTGACTGGCTCCACTGACATCTTTCCGCCCCGCGCGCTGAGCACCGTCTTTCTGGATCGCGACGGCGTCCTCAACCGCAAGTTGCCGGAGGGCCGCTATGTCACCACCTGGAGCGAGTTCCACCCGCTGCCCGGCGTCCCCCAGGCCATCGCCCGCCTCAACCGCGCGGGCCTGCGCCTCATCGTCGTCTCCAACCAGCGTGGCATCGCCCTCGGCCTCTACTCCGCCGACGATGTGCGCAACATCCACGCCGCTCTGCAAACCTGGTTGCACGCTCACGGTGCACACATCGACGCCTTCTATTTCTGCCCCCACGACAATCTCCAGTGCAACTGCCGCAAGCCGCTCCCCGGCCTCTTTCAGCAAGCCCGCGCCGACTTCCCTCAGATCGACGCCGCATCCAGCGTCATGATCGGCGACTCTCTCTCCGACATCGAATTCGGCCATCGCCTCGGCATGAAGACCGTCTACATCGAAGGCGGCCCCTCTCACCAAAAACCCGGCACCGAAGCCGCCCGCCACCTCGCAGACCGCGCCTTCCCCTCCCTGCCAGACGCCACCAACGCACTGCTCGCCCACCTCGCCCCGTCCAACCCGAAAGCCTAGAGCTTGTCTCCGACTGGTATAGACCCAAAATCGAGTGTCATTCTGACCCTGAGCTTGTCGAAGGGAAAGAATCCCCCTATCCCTTGCGAATTGTCATTCTGAGCGAAGCGAAGAATCCCCGTATTTTTCCCGGCGAGGTGACGGCCTACGCCATCGCGAGCAATGCTCTGAGCTGCGAAGCTGCCTCCCCTGTTCGCCGCGGGAGCAGATCGCACTGCCGAGAGCCCGGGATCGTGCGCCCGGCCCATACCGTGGCCGCCCCGCACTCACTGCAAAATTCGCATCTCAGGCTCTAAGACCCGCACAACAGCCTGCTCCATCTCCTCCACCGTCACCGAGCGGATGCACTCCTTCTTCATCGCGATGCACTTCTCCAGGCTGCAGTTGAAGCACGCTGGCGAGTGATACACAATTTGGTTTCGCATTCCCGGCGGAAACCACACCCCCGGAAGGTTCCTTGCGCCAAAGGCGCAGACGCAGGGCGTCCCCACGCTGGCCGCCAGGTGCTTCGGCCCCGAGTCCGGCCCAAGAAACACCGCCGCCTGCGAGAACACCGCTGTCGATTCCCTCGGATTCAGTCGCCCCGCTAGGTTCAACTTCGATCCCACCCAATCCATCGCGGCATACTCGCAGATCGCCGCATCTTCCTTGGCCCCCGCCATCGCCAACCCGTACGATGGGTAGCGCCGAGTGAGCCGCCCCAGCAGCGCACGCCAGTTCTCCTGCTCCCAGTCGTTGGCCTGCATCTTGCACCCAGGCGCGCACACCAGCAGTGGCCTGCCCTGCAGCGGGGCCAGTGCCGCCGCCGCCGCGTTCCGCTCCGCTTCCGTCAGCCGCAGGTCCCAGTTGGCCAGTTCCTCCGGCTGCGCATCCCCCAGTTCTACAATGCTCCGCGCCAGCCGCGCCGCCTCCGACTCGTAGAGTCCTGTAGTCTCGTCGAAGCGGTACGTCAGCGCCTGCTCGCCAGGCAGTCCGATTATTTGCCGCACGCCCGCATTCCAGAAGAACATCCGGTCGCGCAGCACCCTGTTCCATTGCCGGATCGGCATTAGGTACACCAGCAGGTCGGGAGCGAAGCGCCGGATCTCCCGCGTCACGCGCAGCAGCTCCCCAATCCGCCGCGTCCCAACCGTATACCGCATCGTTCCGTGGATCAGCCCCGAATCGCCCAGCACCGCCGCCGCCGCCGGGGCCTTCGCTTGGATCGGAAAATTCGTCAGCAATATCCGTTCCGCATCGGGAAAGCGCCGCTCGATTAGATGAAGACACGGCAGTGCCACCACCGTGTCGCCTAGGCTGCCCACGCGATAGATCAGGACCTTCCGAATCCCCAACTCAGACCACACTCTGCTTCTCCCAGGAATCCGGTGCGCCCCTGCGTCGTTCCCTGTTGTCTCGACCTGCGTCAATCTCCCCACCACGCAGCCTCATCGCTGCCAAACAAATCGTGTGCATGGAAATCGAAAATAAACGGATGGTTCCAGTTTAGTATGTCAGACAACCCAAGGTGCATCCCTCGTACGAGGGATGCACCTCTGCTGTTCTTTCACGCCGAGAGCAGACCGAACGCTCCATCCCGTACGAAATTGGAGGCTCTTCCACTCTCCGCCGCTGGTAACAACCCCATCTGCTGCTACAGTTGGAGGTGCCCGCCACGGGCCGTCCCTCGACCTATGTTGAACGCTCTCGAAATCGCGCGACTGCACGACAATGCCACGGTCCGCTGGCACCATGAATCGTCAGCTCCAGTCCAGCCTTCGTTCAACCCTCAGATC
>JAJZDL010000106.1 GCA_021851465.1 Acidobacteriota bacterium | reverse complement strand
ACGGCGCTGCCGAGGCGCTGACGGGTTACACGCGCGAGGAGATGGTGGGGAAGGTGCCGATCGTGCAACTGCACGATGCGGCGGAGCTGGCAGCACAGAGCGGAACGGGCACAGAGACGGACGACGGGGCGCTGGAGGGGTTCGCGTTGCTGACGGCGAAGGCGGCGCAGGGTAAGGTTGAGGAGCGTGACTGGACGTACGTCCAGCGCGACGGCTCGACGCTGCCGGTGCATGTTGCAGTGTCGGCGGTGCGCGACGGAGCGGGCGGGGTGCAAGGATTCATCGCGATCGCGTCGGACAGTACGGAGCGGAACCAGTTGCAGATGTACCTGAAACAAGTGACGATGAACGACCAGTTGACTGGCCTGCCGGGACGCCCTCATCTTCGGGAGCGCACGGCTGAGGCGATCCGGCAGGCGGCGCAGAGCGGGCGGAAGGCGGCGGTGTTTGTAATCGACCTGGACCGATTCAAGTGGATCAACGATTCTCTGGGGCACCGATCCGGCGATGCAGTCCTAGTCGGGATGGCGGAACGGATTCAGCAGTCGCTGCGACGCATGGACACGCTTGGGCGGCTTGGCGGGGACGAGTTCATCATCGTGATGCCCGAGATCGCGAGCATGGTGGATGTAGAGCAGTGCGCGCAGCGGCTGGTAAACCTGATTGCGAGCGCGGCACAGGTCGGCGATATCGAGGTGAACCTGACGGCGAGCATCGGGGTGTGCGTGTATCCCGACTATGCCGGAGATGTGGACACCATGCTGGAGCGGGCCGATGCGGCGACGTATTCCGCGAAGGCGAATGGCCGGAACCGATACCAGATGTTCGCCGACGCGATGCTGAAGCAATCGCAGGACCGGATGTCGATGGATTCGGCGCTGCGCCATGCGCTGGTTCGGGACGAGCTGTTCATGCACTATCAACCGCTGGTTTCGCTGACGACGGGCCGGGTGGTCGGCATGGAGTCTCTGCTGCGCTGGCGGCATCCGAAGCTGGGGATGCTCTCGCCGGCGATCTTCATCCCGTTGGCGGAGGAGACGGGGATGATTGTGCCGATCGGCGAGTGGGTGATGAAGCAATCGTGCCAGGAGGCGAAGACGATCCGCGACAGCCTGGGGATGGACCTATCGGTGTCAGTGAACCTGTCGCCGCGACAGTTTGAGCAGAACAACCTGCTGGATGTGATCGGCGACGCGCTGGAGAGCAGCGGTTTGCCGGCGAAGAGCCTGCAGGTGGAGTTGACGGAACGAATGCTGATGGTGAACTCGGCATCGAACCTGGAGAAGCTGCAACAGATCCGCAAGCTGGGCGCGCGGGTCGCAATCGACGACTTCGGCACGGGGTTCTGCAGTTTCTCGTACCTGTTGAAGTACCCGGTGGATCGGCTGAAGATCGACCAGAGCTTCATCCTACAGGCGGCGACGGAGCCGAATGCGGCGACGGTGGTGCGGGCGATCCTGTCGATGTCGCACCACCTTGGCATCAAGGTGACGGCGGAGGGCGTGGAGAACACAGACCACCTGAAGATTCTGTCTCGGCGGAACTGCGACGAGGCGCAGGGGTACTACTATTCCCGCGCGGTGGCGGCGGGCGATTTTGCCGCCGCGGTGGAGACGATCCATCGCCTGCACGATGAACGCAAGCAGGCGGAAGAGATGCAGTTCACGTCGTACGCGCCCGATCGTACGCAGTACGACAACTGACGCGGCGGTCGCGTAACCGAACGAACCGTAAAAGACAGCGTGCCCCGCATCCAGAGAGCCTGGATGCGGGGCACGCTTTTTTGCGTTGCGTTGCAGAGAGCTACTGGCCGAGGTACTCGACGTGGACGTAGGTGCGGAGGCGAATGTTGTAGGCCAGGTACCATCCGATGTGGTCTGGGTCCTGGTAGAGGACGATGGGGTCCGAATCCCAGAACCAGTCGTTGCAGAACTGGATGTCGTAGGGTGCGACATTGAAGTAGAAGCCACCGAACCAGAAGCGGCTGGGGCCGCCGCCGGCGAGATGCCAGACGTGCGTGGGGCCGAAGCCAGCGGTGAAGCTTCCGTGCGCGAAGGGATGATCGAGGCGGTAGTGCTTGTCGGTGGGGCCGGTGTCGTGTCCGACCCACTTGCCATCGGTTTCGACGTGTGGGGCGTTGGGATGGCCGGGCGCGTCGCTGTAGTTGCGGATGGGCTGGGTGTTGGGCTTGCCGTGGAAGGCAGCGGGGCCTTGCGCGGGCGCCTTTGCGCCGAGCGCTCTGTTGCCGGAGCCAGGCTGTTGCGCGCGCAGTACAGTCGATGCCAGCGCGAGCGCGACGAGCGCTGTCGGAAGACGTTTCATGCGAGTACACTCCTCTGCGTGATGACGATAACACACCGCGGCGGCGGGTCAGCGGCGGTTGTCTGTGGCGGGTTCGGGGTGGATGAGCAGGCGATCGACCTCGGGTGAGTCGAGCTTGAATGCTCCTTCGAGGGCGGTGATGACGGCGTGGACGCGGGCCATGGGGAGGTCGTCCGGCAGTGTGCAGTGGCAGGAGACCTGTGTATACAGGTCTGCGCGGGAGCTTGAAGCTTGCAGAGACTCTGGCGTGGGGAGCGGGTCTGATTGGTTGGGAGTGGCAGCGGCGTGCAGAATGACTGGGACGCTGGTGGAACCGCGACGGGTGACGTAGACCTCGTGGATGTCGAGGACCTCGGGAAAGGCGGCGGCGACGTTGCGGAGGCGGAGTTCGAGGTTGCGGTCGTGCTCGATGGTGGCGGGGCTCTCGATGGTGGCGGGCTCGCTCTCGATGTGGGTGAGGATAGAGGCGATGGCGGGAACCTCGCGTCGCATCTCGGCCTCGAGGTCTGTGACCAGCTCGTGCGCCTGGCGGAGTGGCATGGTCTCGTCCACCTCGAGGTGCTGCTCGATGTGCAACTGGGGGTGAAGCGGGTTGATTTGCTGAGGGTCGGCCTGTTGGCCACCGATTTGCTGGACGCCGATCTCGTGGATGGCGAGATTGCGGCGGGCGGCGACGGCGCGGATGCGGTCGTGGACGCTCTCGGCGAGGGATGCGGTGGGGAGTGTGTGGACGACGACATCGGCTGCGGGGAGGTGGCGCTGGACGGCAGCGGTGGCGGCGAGGGTGAGTTGCTCGGCGCGCTGAAAGGTGAGGTTGCGTGGGAGGCCGAGGGTGACGTCGGCGAAGTAGTTTGCGCCGGAGCGGCGAGTGCGCAAGCGCTCGACGGAGAGGACGCCGGGAATGGCTGTGAGGTCGTGGAGGAGATTGGCGCGAAGCTGGTCTTTGGACTGCGATCGATCGCTGGTGGGGTCGGCGGTGGGGGTGGCATCGAGCAACGCGTCGATGGTGTGGTGGGCGAGGCGCCAACTGACGCGCAGGATGACGGCGGCGACGACCAGAGCGGCGATAGGGTCGGCGTACTGGAGCCAGGGAAGGGCCAGGCGCTCGCCTGTATAGGTGGCGGCGAGGCCAAGCAAGACGGCGAGCGAGGCCCACATGTCGGTGGCAAAGTGGACGGAGTCGGCGGCGAGGGCGTCGGAGCGGTTCTGTCGGGCGATGCGGGCGAGGGCGCGCGAGCGGGTGAAATCGACTGCGAGAGAGAGGAAGAGCACTGCGAAGGGCCAGAGCGAGGGACGCAGATCGAGGTGGCTACGATGGATGATGCGGCCCATGGCCTCGTATACGATCCAGGCGCAGGAGGCGAACATGATGCCGGTCTCGACGAAGGCGGAGAGGGACTCGACCTTGCCGTGGCCGTAGTTGTGGTCTTCGTCGGCGGGGCGGTCGGAGACCTGGACGGAGAAGAGAGTGATGGCCGAGGCGATGAGATCGATGCCGGAGTGGGCCGCCTCGGAGAGCATGCCGAGCGAGCCGGTGAGCAGTCCGGTGATGAGCTTGAGCAGCGTGAGCAGCGCCGCGGCGGCGACGGAAAGGATGGCGGCGGTGCGCTTGGCGGCGTGGGGCGCGGCGGGTACGGGAATGTCCGTGGAGGGCATGGATGAATCGTACCTTGTATCTGGCATGGAAGGCACTTGGCGGGCCGCTCAGGCTTTGGTGGCGCGGTAGAGTCCGGCGACGCCGAAGGTGTAAGGCGTCCAGGTGGGGTTGATGAAACCGGTCGCGGCGATGAGTTCGATCATGCGCGATGGGCGCGGAAAGCGGGCGACGGATTCGGGGAGGTAGTTGTAGGCGGCGGGATCGCGTGAGATGAGGCGGCCGAGGCGTGGCAGGAGGTGTTTGAAGTAGAGCGAGTAGAGCGCGCCCACGAGGCCGGTGGGTTGGTTGAAGTCGAGGATGGCGATCTGGCCTGTGGGGCGGAGGACGCGGTACAGCTCGGCGAGGCCGTCGGGGTAGCTGGCCAGGTTGCGGAAGCCGAAGGCGCAGGTGACGAGGTCGATGGAGTTGTCGGCGAAGGGGAGATGGAGCGCGTCGGCCTCGATGGCGCGGATGTTGCGTCCGGCGAATTTCGGCTGTGCCAGCGCGAGCATGTTGTGGGAGAAGTCGAGGGCGATGACGGGAGAGACAGTTGTGAGGTGTGAGGTGTGAGTTGCGCGCAAAGGCTGGGGGCGGAGCTTGTCGAGGGCGAGCGTCATGTCACCGGTGCCGCAGCAGAGATCGAGGACGACGGCTTCGGGGCGGGCGAGGATGGGGCGCAGCGTGCGCGCGGCGCGGAGCCACCAGAGGCGGTCGATGCCGAGCGAGAGGAAGTGGTTGGCGCGGTCGTAGGTGGGCGCGATGGCGTCGAACATCTGCTGGATGCTCGCAGCGGCAGCGGCTGGATCGGAGACGCCTGTAGGGCGAGCACCATGGGTTGAGGCGGGTTGGGTAGGGGGCGACATAATCAGCGCACCCGCTCGGAGGCACGCATATCGGTGAGCATGGCGCGGGTGGCTGCGAGGAGTTCGGCGTCGGTGACGTCGTAGACGACTTCGGTGCGGCCGATGCCGGTAGCGAGGACGAAGGCGCGGCGGCCGCTGCGCTTCTTCTTGTCGGCGCTGGTGAGCGAGACGAGCTTGGCAGGGTCGGCCTTGAAGGGCGGAATGGGGCCGTAGCGGAGGATGAGGTTGGCCATGCGGGCGAACTCTTCCGGCGTGATACGGCCGCGGTTGAGCGAGAGGTGCAGCGCGGCGATGCTGCCCCAGGCGACTGCCTCGCCGTGGAGGAGCTTGCGGTAGTGGGTGGCAGCCTCGATGGCGTGGCCGACGGTGTGGCCGAAGTTGAGAATCATGCGCAGGCCGGACTCCTTCTCGTCGGCGGCGACGACCTCTGCCTTGACGCGGACGGAGGCGGTGACGACTTTTTGAAGGGCGGCTGAATCCCACATCCCAGAATCGAGATGTGGGGCACCCGCATCCGTGCCCTTCGCGTTCGGCGTGCGCTGCTCTTTGCGGAGCGCGGATTTTGCGGAGAGGCTGGGCTGGGTGGCGCTTTTAGATTCGATAATTTTATTAGTATTTTGTTCTAGATAGCGAAATAACTTCGCGTCATAGATGATGCCTGCCTTGATGGCTTCCTGGAGGCCGGAGCGCAGCTCGGCGGAGGGGAGGGTGCGGAGGAGGTCGATGTCGGTGAAGACGGCGAGGGGGTGGTGGAAGCTGCCGATGAGGTTCTTGCCGGCGAGGAGGTTGACGCCGGTCTTGCCGCCGAGGGAGGAATCGACCTGGGCGAGGAGGGTGGTGGGGATGCCGACGTAGCGAATGCCGCGCATGTAGATGGCGGCGAGGAACCCAGTGACGTCGCCGACGACTCCGCCGCCGAAGGCGAGGAGGATGGAGTCGCGATCCGCACCTGCGCAAGCGAGCTGCTGGGCGAGGGACTCGACTGTGGCGAGACGCTTGTGCGATTCGCCTGCGGGAAGGAAGAGCACTGCTGGCTTTTTGTCTTTGGGAAAGCTGGCAAGGAAGGGCTTGTGCCAGAGCGCCCAGATGGCGGGCGATGTAACGACGAAGGTGCTGGGCGACTTTCCCGGCGTGAGCTTGCGCAGGCGCGGGTAGAGCGTGCGCAGAAGGCCGGGGGCGATGGCGACGGTGTAATCGACGGCCGGGCTGGCGGAGGCGGTGGCTACGCGGATAGTGGGCACAGTGGCTTTATGGTATCGCAGGGAGAGGACCGTGGCGCAGGCTGTGTGCATTCCACCCATCCCATGCGGGATGGGTGGAATGCCCGCAATGTTGCGGTGGTAGCCTTGAATCATGCGTGCTGTGGATTTTTTGGTGGTGGGCAGTGGAGTTGCCGGGTTGCGGGCGGCGGCGGGCCTTGCCGAAGTGGGCAGAGTTCTGCTGGTTACGAAGGAAGGGCTGTCCGAATCGAACACCGCGTACGCGCAGGGTGGAATTGCGGTAGCGATGGGCGGCGAGGAGGACGTTGCGCTGCACCTGGCAGATACGGTTGCGGCAGGCGATGGGCTGGTGGATGCGCGGGCGGCGGCGGTGTTGGTGGAGCAGGGGCCGCGGCGAGTGGAGGAGCTGATCGGGTGGGGCACTGGGTTCGATCGCTATGGGGCGGGGGACGCGGCAGGGGCAGAGACGGCACGGGTCGGCGAGTTGATGAAGACGCGGGAGGGCGCGCACAGCCTGGCGCGGATTTTACATGCCAATGGGGACGCGACGGGGCGGGAGATCGCGGTGTCTCTGCTGCGCCATGTGCGCGGGATGGCGCGTGTGGAGCTGATGGAGTGGGCGACGACGGTGAATCTGACCGTGAGCACATCCGGCGATGGGGCCGCGCGGGTTGTGGGGGCGACGCTGCTGGATGCGGCGGGAGAGTTGCACGCGGTGCGGGCGCGCGCCGTGCTGCTGGCCAGCGGCGGCGCGGGCCAGGTCTACAGCGAGACGACGAACCCGGCGGTGGCCACCGGCGACGGGATTGCGATGGCGTACCGCGCGGGCGTGGAGCTGATGGACATGGAGTTCTACCAGTTCCATCCGACGGCGTTTGCGATGGAGGGCGCGCCGCGATTTTTGATGAGCGAGGCGCTGCGCGGCGAGGGCGCATGGCTGGTGAATGCGCAGGGCGAACGGTTCATGGAACGGTACCATGCGGGACTGGAGTTGGCGCCGCGCGACGTGGTGGCGCGGGCGATCGAGCGCGAGGGCATGAATGGAGTGGTCTATCTGGAGATGCGGAAGGCGGGAAAGAAGCTGGACTGGAAGGCACGGTTTCCTGGGATCAGCGCGTTTCTGGCGGAGCATGGGTTGGATCTGGGACGGGACCCGATTCCGGTGCGACCGGCGGCGCACTATTCAATGGGAGGGATTCGGACGGACGTGCATGGGCGGAGCTCGCTTGCGGGCCTGTACGCGGCGGGCGAGGCGGCCTGCACGGGCGTGCATGGGGCGAACCGGCTGGCCAGCAACTCGTTGCTGGAGGGGTTGGTGTTCGGTGCGTTGGCGGCGGAGGCGATGGTCGAGGAGCAGGGAAGTGGAGACGGGGAGCAGGGAGGCGCGGACGCAGTGGCGTTGGGCGCGGTTGAGGTTAAGGACATAGAGGCGGGGATTGCCGAGTTGCGGGCGCTGATGTGGCGCGATGCGGGACTGCTGCGCGATGAGGCGGGGCTGCGGCGGGCGCAGGCGGGGTTGGTTGCGCTGCGGAATCGGCAGCCGGGCGGGATGACGCGGCGGGCGTTGGAGGCGCGCAACCTGTTGACGGTGGCGGAGGCGATCGTGCAGTCTGCGCTGGGGCGGGAAGAGAGCCGCGGAGCGCACTACCGGAAGGACTTTCCGGCGCGGGCGGGCGTGGCGCGGCACTCGGTGGTGCAGCGGGGCGAGCTGCGGTTTATTGCATAGAAATGCGTGGGGCGCAGAGGGACGCGACGAGGGTGAGCGCGATGAGGGCAAGGATGACGGCGAGCGATGCGAGCGGGGCGATCGCGATCCATTGGGCGGCGAGCATCTTGAGCGCGGCGAAGGCGAGCACTGCGGCCAGGCCGTAGTGCAGGAAGCGCAAGCGGGAGAGCGCGCCGATGAGCACGAAGTAGAGCGATCGGAGTCCCATGACGGCCATGATGTTCGATGTGTAGGCCAGGAATGCGTGGCGCGTGATGGAGAGGACGGCGGGGATGGAATCGAGCGCGAAGACGAGGTCGGAGAGTTCGATGGCGATGAGCGCGAGCAGGAGGAGGGTCGCGGTGGGACGGCCATTCTCGCGGACGACGAAGCGGTCCTGACGCGGGCTGATGGGATGCAGGCGCGTGAGCCAGGCGAGCCAGCGGGGCATGCGGTCTGGCTGGTGTTGCGCTTCGGGGAGCACCATGCGGATTGCGGCGATGAGGAGGATTGCGGCGAAGAGGCAGGCGATCCAATGGAAGTGGGCGAGCAGGGCGAGGCCGCCGGCGATGAAGAGACCGCGTAGGAGGACCGCTCCGGCCACGCCCCAGAAGAGGACGCGGGGCTGGTTGGCGGGCGCGATCTGGAAGAGGCGGAAGAGGAGAAGGAAGACGAAGAGGTTGTCGATGGAGAGCGACTCTTCGATGGCGTAGCCGGAGAGGTACTGCACGCTGGCGGCGGGGCCGAGGGCGTGGTGAAGGAAGGCGGCGAGAGCGAGGGCGGCGGCGATCCAGAGGGCTGTAGCTGCGAGGGCCGTGCGATGGGGATTGCGGCCGAGGCGGGACTGGCGGCTGGCGTAAAACAGTTCGGCGGCGAGGAGCAGGAGGAGGGCGAGGTGGAAGCCGATCCAATAGGAGATGGGCGTGGCGGGCACGCATCGATGCTATCGCGTTGCGGTCAGCGATGCTATCGCGTTGCGGTCAGCGCTGGTTGATGAGGCGGACCATTTCGAGGAAGAGGTCCGCGGAGACCTGCAGGGACTGCGGACTGAGCTTGTCGAGGGTGTCCTGCGGGGTGTGGTGGTAGGCGTAATCGCCGGTCTGGTTATCGAGAGGGCCGTATGCAACGTCGATGACGTCGAGTGCGGGGACGCCACGCTGGAGGAATGGGAGGTGGTCGTCGTCCTCGGCGGCCTCAGTCTTGAAGACGTAGGCGGAGTTGTGTGTGTCAATGGCGGCCTGGCGGAGGAGCGAGCGCAGCCATGGGGTGGACTGCGTCTCCTGAAGGATGCTGAGGTCCTTGTAACCGATCATGTCCGCAACGATGAAGGCCTTGATGCGCTTGAGTGTGCCGTCGGCGTACCACTTGGCGGCGAGGTGTTTGGTGCCGTAGAGGGAGTCGGAGGCGGACCAGGCTTGGACGGCCTCCTCGCCGTCGTCGAAGACCAGCCAGACGGAGTAGCCCTGGGGCGGGTGGGCGCGGTAGTACTGGCCGAGCGAGATGAGCAGAGCGGTGGTGCAGGCGCCGTCGTTGGCGCCGACAAAGTCGATGTCGCGCAGTGGGTAGTTGGTCTCGTAGTGAGAGGCAAGGACGATGATGCCATCGCGCTTGCCGGGATACTTGACGATGAAGTTGCGCATGGTCTGCGGGCCGACGGGCGTGTTGGCCGTGAACTGGTCGGTCTCGAAGTCTCCCTTGGCGGCCTCGGGCTTGAAGTGGTCCTTGATGAATCTCTCGGCGGCGAGGTGGCCGGGCGAACCGTTGAAGCGCCTGGGCGCGACGGCGAGGAGCTGCGCGGTGAGGTTGTAGATGGCCTGGCCGCTGACTGCGCCGTCGATGGAGGCGGGCTTCTGAGCGGACGCGGGCGCGTTTGCGCAGAGTAGAGCGAGAACGAGCAACAGCAAGAGCGAAATACGGGGGTTCTTCGCTGCGCTCAGAATGACAAGCCTATGGGATCGCGGGGCGGATTTTTTTAGCTCTATCATGCTGCGGGCTTCTCTTTGGCCTTGCGGCGGCTGGGGTGGACGAAGTATGCGACGCCGACGCCGAGGAAGTACAGCGCAAGCATGGGGCTGGCGAAGATGCACATGGTTACGGGACTGGGGTCTGGACAGATGATGGCCGCGACCAGAAAGATGGCGAGAATGGCGTAGCGGAAGTGGCGCAGCAGGAACCTGGCATCGACGATGCCGAAGAGGGCGAGGAAAAAGATGAGGATGGGCAGCTCGAAGCAGGTGCCGAGGCCGAGGAC
>JAJZDL010000105.1 GCA_021851465.1 Acidobacteriota bacterium | reverse complement strand
CTCGCCTGCATCACCCGCACAATAAACTCGTCCTTCCGCCCTTCGTCCTCGCTGCAAGCGATGTCAACCGGGCCGGAGATGCTCTATGCTGGGTATAGTCGAGAGGCCAGGGGGCGGTTAGCTCAGTCGGTTAGAGCGCCTGCCTTACAAGCAGGATGTCGGGGGTTCGAGTCCCTCACCGCCCACCACCCCCCCTTGTTTCAGGAGATCCAAACCCCTCCAACAAATCACACGCGACCGAGCTTGCCGGGCGAGCCATGGAAGACGCGGGGCCGAAGTTTACCGCAAAGAATTGTCTGCGATATTTTTCCGCGTCTCCGCTCCCCATCGATTAGAATGGTAGGTGGACATTATGCTGACTTTCGCATCACGCTCGACCAACTCGCGCAGCCTCACTGAACCGCAGTGTACAGATCCGGTGATTGGGGGAATCCTCGCTGGATGGCGATACGACATCTCGGGCCTCTCGCCCACGATGCGCACGGACTACGATCACCACCTCTCCGAGTGCGCCCAATGCCGCCGCCGCCAACACCTGGCGCGCACCATCGATGTCTTGCTTCTCTCCGTCAGTTCGCTCTCCATCATGGCCTTTCTCCTGGCTGCGGTGGTTCTGCACCGGATCGAGGCCATCGCGCACCTGGGCAGCAGCCTGCACGGCCACCTGTACCACACGCCGATCACCATCTCACTGGAGGCGACCGCCATCGTGGGCCTGCTGGTCTCGCTGCTGCTCTGGGGACTGGTGGCCATTGCAACGCCGATCCCTGGGCTGGTGGCCGACGCAATGCAGCGCATCCCCCCCCATATTCGCGAACGTATCATGAAGAACGCCGCCTGATCCGCGCAATCCACAGGCACGGCCAACCGCCGGTTTGCCCGCCGCCCACGCCGACAACGAAAATGCGATAGCGTAGAGAGAGCACCATGCCTCCCGCGCAATTCCAATCCGACGGCGAGATCGTCGCACCCTCTGGGGCCAGCCTCTCGGAAGCGGAGTACGCGCCCGCCGAGGCCTACTCGCCCGAGCAGGCGCGCCGACGCCGCGAGTACAGCGTCTGGGACCCGCGCTCCGCACCGGGCACCTACCTCCTGCTGGCCATCAATATCGCCGTCTATCTGTGGATGGTGGCCCACGGCGTAAGCCCGAAGGACCCCACAGAGAACGACCTGCTCCGCTACGGGGCAAACGTCACCGGGCTGGTTCTGCATGGCCAATGGTACCGGCTGCTGACGGCGACCTTCGTGCATGTCGGCCTGCTGCATCTGGCCACCAACATGTGGTGCCTGTGGAACCTGGGCATCCTGGGCGAGCCGCTGATCGGCCCCTACGGAATCGTCGCGGTCTACATGATTACGGGGATCGCCGGAAACCTGCTTAGCATGTCCTGGGATGTCGTAATCGTCATCTGGTATCACGATCCAAGGGCATTGTTCGAGGTCGGGGCGGGGGCCTCGGGCGCGGTCTTCGGCATCGCCGGCATCCTCATCGTGCTGCTGAGCAACCGCCGCCTTCCGTTTCCCTGGGAGGAGCTGCGGCGGCTGCGCAGCATGGTGGTCAAGTTCGCGCTCATCAACCTGGTCATCGGGTTGAGCACCATATTCATCAACGTGGGCATTCGCATCGACAATTCGGCGCATATCGGCGGGTTCGTCAGCGGCCTGGCGCTCGGCGTCCCCTTGGTTCCACGCATGACCGCCGGGCGCGAACGCTACCTCGGCCGGCAAAAGCTCACCTTCGCCGTGGCTTGCCTTGTGCTTGCGCTGGCCGGATACTGGGTCGCAAACCTGCTGTAAATCTGTGGGTCTTGCGGGCCGACGGCGGCGTTATTCGGCTCGGAACCGCCGCAGTCGCTTGATTGACCGCACCCCGCCAACCGTTGCTTTTCTACGCCAGCGTGGTCTGCGCGAACTTGCGTACCATCGCCAGCAGCAGCTTGCGGTCGTTCTCCGATAGGCGCGCCGAATAGCGTTGGATCTGCGTGAGAAACCGGATCTCCTCCTCGCCCAGGTGAAGAGAGGACATCTCATGGCTGACCGTCTGGTCGGCGAAGAGCTGCCCCAGTTGCAGTTCCAGCGCTCCCGCGATCTTCTGCAGTGTCTCCAGCGAGGGCACCGTGTGCCCGTTCTCGACCCGCGACAGGTAGCAGCGAAGCAATCCGGTGCGCTTTTCGATGTCTCCCTGCGACATCCCCTTTTGCTGACGATAGGCGCGGATAGTCGCCCCGATGCTCGTCGCAACGGTGGCGACCGGGGGAAGGCTGTTCAGTGGGGTAGGATGTGTTTGCATATCGGCCATTAGCCACAAAGTAAACATCCAGCACGGGCCGGTCAACGACTAAATTGTCCCATGCCGCGATTGGCGAACCCGCCAAGGTTCACCGCGAGCCAGATGCAGCATCTCCCTTGAAGTCTTACTTGAACCCCTCCGCCTGGTTGAACCAAGAGAGATAGTAACTGAAAGGATAATATTGCGAACGTACACAGCCCGTATGTCTCTCATTCAAAAAATATGATCCAACATGCAACAGAGCGCCGTGCACAGATCCTGCGCAGCTATCCCATATACATTCCGCCGTTTACGTCCAGCGTGTGGCCGGTGATGTAGCTGGCCTCCTCGGAAGCGAGGAAGGCGACTGCGGCGGCGATGTCGCGGTCGGTGCCCGCTCGCGCCAGTGGAATCTGGGAGGTCATCGCCTTCTTCTGTTCCTCATTCAGGACGGCGGTCATGGCGGTCTCGATGAATCCCGGTGCGACGGCGTTGACGGTGATGGTTCGGCTGGCCAGCTCCCGCGCCAGGCTCTTGGTCAGGCCGATCAATCCGGCCTTGGACGCGGCGTAGTTGGCCTGCCCCGCCTGTCCGGTCTCGCCAACGACCGACGCGATGTTGACGATGCGCCCCCAGCGCGCCTTCAGCATCGACTGCAGCACCGCCTGGGTCATCAGGAACGCACCGGTGAGGTTGGTTGCGAGCACGTCGTCCCAGTCCTTCTTCTTCATTCGCAGGGTGAGCGTGTCGCGTGTGATGCCCGCGTTGTTGACCAGGATCTCCACCTTGCCAAGCTGCGCAATCACGGCCCTGGCGCAGGCCTGGATCGACTCCTCGCTGCCGAGATCCAGCGCAAACACATGCGCTGTGCCAACAGACGGCTCCGTTACGCCCGCGCTGGCCGCTCCGCCGCGGATGGCCGCGGCATCGTCCATCTCGCCCGCCGCCTCGGCCGCCCACCCGGCGCCGCCGTTGATCTCGGCGGCAACCTCCGCCAGCTTGTCCACGTTCCGCGCGCACAGTGCGACGGTCGCGCCTGCCTCCGCCAATGCCAGCGCACACGCCCGCCCAATCCCCTGCGAAGCTCCCGTAACCAACGCAACCCGACCTGCAAGAGTTCCCATATCTCTCCCATTGCCTCTGCGTGCATCATTATACGAACCCACAGCTTTTCCACCACGGAGATCGCAGCGCACAGCCACCGAATGACTTATTCTTGCTGGGAGATGACCGACAACCGGACAGCCACCCCCGCCCCAAAGCAACCCGCAGAGCCCCCTCCGCCCGCCGCCGCGGGCCAGACCGATGTCTACGCAATCCACGGCGCGGACCCCGAGGTGCTGGCCTACGCGATGGCGAAGTACTCGCGCTCGTCGCTGAGCATGAAGGAGTCGCTGGCCGAGATCAGCTCGCAGCGCGCGGAGCAGTTCCTCAACACGTTTTACTTTCAGTACGGCCACCGCTCCATCGCCGACCTGGCGCATATTCCGTTTGCCATCGAGCGGCTGTCTCTGCTGGCCGCGATTGCATTGGTGGACGAGCAGCGCTGGGACGGCCAGGAGCGCTCGACGCGCTACCAGAACTTCCGCAAGTCGGGCTGGTACACGCCCGAACTGGGCGAACGGACGACCGGCTACACTGCATCGGTGGAGGCGCTCTTCGCCGCCTACGACCGTGTTGGCGCGGGGATGCTGGAGGCGCTGAAGAGCGCGATTGCGCAGCCCGCGGAGATGAAGGACGAGAGCTATGTGCGTACGCTGAAGGCCCGCGCCTTCGACGTGGCGCGCTACCTGTTGCCGCTGGCGACCAACACCTCGCTGGGGCAGATCGTCAGCGCGCGCACTCTGGAGGGCCAGATCGCGCGGTTGCTGGCGAGCGAGTATGCGGAGGCGCGCACACTCGGCGAGAGGCTGAAGTCCGCCGCCGCCGGGCCTGCCTGGAACGTCGCGCACGACGCGGCGCGCGTTCTGTGCGAGGAGGTCGGCTCGGTCGATGCAGCGTGCGGGCTGCGCGTCTCCGACGCTCTGCTGCGTCCGGTGAAGGCCGCGCCGACACTGGTGAAATACTCCGCGGCCAATGAATACTCCATCGCCACGCGCGCCGAGCTGCGCGCCGCCGCCGCCGATCTGATGGCCGGACAGCCCATCGAACCGGCGCCGGTCGTCGATCTCGTGGAGAACTCGGGTTCGCTGGAGGTCGAGCTCGCCACTTCGCTCGTCTACGCCGAGTGCCACTACTCGTGGCGGCAGATTCATCGCACCGTCTCTGCGCTCGCCGCGCCGCGCGTGGCGGAGATCGTTGCGCTCGGGGTGAAGCACCGCGGCCGCCACGACGAGCTGCCGCGCGCCTTCTCCGCCGGGCAGGGCTTTCAGTTCGACATCCTGATGGACATCGGCGGCTTCCGCGATATGCACCGCCATCGCCGCTGCGTGCAGCTCATCCAGCCCTACACCGACGCGCACGGCTACGAGACCCCCGTCTGTCCCGGCCAGCCCACGCTCGCCGAGGCTGGGCTGGAGCAGACATACACCGCCGCAATGGATGCGGCGCACGCCGCGTACCGCAACTTGCGCGATGCGGCAGGGGCGGAGGCTGCCGCATACCTGCTGCCGCTGGGGACGCGCGTGCGTGCGATCTTCAAGATGGACTTTGCCGAGGCGCTCTACATCGCCGAACTGCGCTCCGGCGTGGCGGGCCACTTCAGCTATCGCCGCGTCGCCTGGGAGATGTACCGCGCCGTGGCCCGGCGGCATCCCGCGCTGGCAGGCTGCTTCCGCATCGAGGATGTGAACCAACCCGTGGACCTTCTACAGCGTTGATCGCGAGACGATTGAAGGGTGCGGTAGCCGCTCCTCCGCCTGGTCAGAAGAGGCTGGGTCGGTGGGGCATCTCGATGTTGAAGTGCTCGTAGGCGAGGCGCGTGGCGACGCGGCCGCGTGGGGTGCGGTCGAGGAAGCCGATCTGGATGAGGAAGGGTTCGTAGACCTCTTCGAGGGCGTCCTGCTCTTCGGCCAGCGCGGCGGCGAGCGTGTTCAATCCAACAGGGCCGCCGTCGTACTTCTCGATGATCGTCCGTAGCAGGCGGCGGTCCAGCTCGTCGAAGCCGTGGGCGTCCACTTCGAGCAGGGTGAGCGCGGCCTGCGCGGTGGGCCGGTCGATCTTTCCCTGCGCGCGGACCTCGGCGTAGTCGCGCACGCGGCGCAGCAGGCGGTTGGCGATGCGCGGAGTGCCGCGCGAGCGCATCGCAATCTCGGCGGCGCCGTCCTGGTCGATGGGCACGCCGATGACCTCGGCGGAGCGGGTAACGATGAAGCGCAGCTCGTCGTCGGTGTAGAACTCCAGGCGCAGCAGGATGCCGAAGCGCGAGCGCAGCGGCGAACTGAGCAGGCCGGGCCGCGTGGTGGCGGCGACGAAGGTGAAGGGGCGGATCTCCATCACATGGGTGCGCGCGGAAGGCCCCTGCCCGATGATGATGTCCAGCTTGTAGTCCTCGAGCGCGGTGTAGAGCTTCTCTTCCAGAACGGGCTGCAGGCGGTGTACCTCGTCCAGAAAGAGGACCTGCTTCTCGCGCAGGTTGGTGAGAATCGCCGTGAGGTCGCCCTGAATCTGGAGCGCTGGGCCGGAGGTCTGCTGGTAGCCGACCTCGAGTTCGTTGGCGATGATCGTCGCCAGCGTCGTCTTGCCCAGTCCCGGCGGCCCGAAGAGGAGGACGTGGTCGAGCGCCTCGCCACGCGACTTTGCCGCCTGCAGCGCAATGGCGAGCTGCTCCTTCGCCTTCGTCTGGCCGATGAACTCCGCCAGCCGCGTCGGCCGCAGCTTCAGTTCGAAGGCACTGTCGTCGTCGACGCGAGTGGCGGCGACCAGGCGGTCGGCCTCGGGGGGGTGCGCAGCACCGCGAGCGGAGGCGCGCTGGGCGGAGGCGGATTTGAGATGCGGCTGTTTTGGAAGTTCCACGCTGAAGCGATAGTAGGGCGAACGGCCGGATTGAGCAAGATCGGGGTTGGTTCGCAACGAAGCGGAAGCAAATGGACAATGCGAACGGCAGGTTGTGGAGCGCGGCCGCGCAGATGCACTGGCCCACTCATCGCCAGTGGCAACATCCATGAGATCGGGTGCGCGCAATGAGGCGCCGACTATTTTGCGGTATCAATTTTAAGCAGGAAGTTGAACTTCGGTCGTGTATCGAAGGAGCTGATGCTCTTCACCTCGCTCTTCTTGCCGTTGAGCGTCGCCCATACCTCGTAGTCGGTGCTCTGCGCGAGCTGGCCGAAGCGGTAGGTGCCGTCGTCGGCTGCGATGCAGCTCAGCACGGAGAGCGTATGGTCGTCCTTGAGAAAGACGGTGGCACCCTTCAGTGCAGCGCCGGACTTATCGACCACCTGGCCCTCGACCACGCGCTGCGTCTTCTGTTGCGCCTGGAGCGGCGGCACGGGCAATACAAGCGATGCCAGCGCCGCCGTCAGGCTGCACAGAAGCGCCAGGCCGCACAGCCTCAGCAGACGTCGATGCCGGATCCTAGCGGCCGCGGGATGAAAGAGAGAGGTCATGAATGCAACGATACGCGAGCAAGGCCCGGTGCTGCCAGCCCGCCGGGGCCTGCTACTCCTCGTCCTCGTCCACGGCAAGGGCATCGTCCTCGTCGTCGTAGCCGACGATGTCGACAGGAGCTAGTTCCAGAGGATCGGTGGAGACCACCTCCAGCTCCAGGCCGCACTCCTCGCACTGCACGGTTTCGCCCTCTTCGACCTCGTCGGGGTCGATTGGGATAGGGGTATCGCATTCGGGACAGACAACAGCCATAGTAGAACCCTCCGCAGCTTAGAGGTTGATTTTGGCCTCTGGGATGCCCCCATTGGCACTTTGCGCCACCCCCCCCGGAACCCACGTCCGGGGATACGCAACGGCACACCCGCCTTGCATCTGTTTTAGTAGCGGACCGGCGGTACGTCAAGCAGACGCTCTCCGCAGCCATTCGGCTTCGACCCGCGCCGTGCCCATCCGCCCGCACCGGCCGACAGCCCGCGCGTTGGACGAGCGTGGGCGGCAGCACGGAATGTGGTGAAATGGAGTGGAAACGAAAGTCCCCATGCCGCGCTCACGATCCATCCCGATGGCATTCCCCCCTTTCGTGGGGACGCTGCGCAGGCTGGTCCTGGCCAACGTGGCGGCGTTCTTCGCCGTCGCGCTCCTGCAATGGCTCGCGCCTGGGCTGGCCAGCCTGTTGCTGGACAACCTGCTGCTGCAACCGATGGCCGTCCTGCATGGCGAGCTCTGGCAGCTCGCCACCTACAGCTTTCTCCACTTCGGCCTGCTCGACATCCTCTTCGCCATGCTGACGCTGTGGTTCTGCGGCTCCATGCTGGAGGGAGCATACGGCAGCCGCTGGCTTGCCGAGCTTTATTTCACTTCGGCCATCGGCGGCGCGCTGCTTGCCTCGGCCCTCTCGTTCACGCACTGGCTGCGCCTCAGCCCGTACTCCGCCGCATCGGGCGCGTGGGCTGGGGTCTTCGGCCTGCTGGTTGCGATTGCAATGCGCTTCGGCGACCAGGAGTTTCTGCTCTTCTTCGTCATCCGCATTCGTGCCCGGCACATGGTCGCGATCTACATTTTGATTGCGGTGGCGCTGCTTCTGAAGGACGCAAACTCCTTCGGCGCGCTGCTACAGCTAGCGGGCGCGCTGTGCGGATACTTGTACGTCCGCCACGCTCCGCGGCGAGGACTCGCGTTCGGCTTCGGCGAGCAGTACTTCGCCATGCGCAATGCGTACTACCGCGCCCGCCGCCGCCGCGCCGCGCGCAAGTTCGAGGTGTATATGGGCAAGCAGGGGCGCAAGGTCCGCTTCGACGAGGATGGCCGCTACATCGACCCCGACGACCGCGGCAACGATTCAGCGCGCAAGGATCCCAACGACAAGCACTGGATGAACTGAGCCGTCCGTTCAGGCATTCTGGCAATGCCGAGCCCCGCCCACTGAAACGACGGTGCCAGATCTGCTCCATCGTTTTACCGCTCAAAGCCAGGCGAAAATCCTGTTTGGAGGACAGCAAATCTACAATACTCCCGTGGCCGCGCGCTTCCACTTCGAGCACTCCGTGGCCTTCTCGCCGGAGAAGGCCGCTGAAACGCTGCGCGCCATCCCCGCTCTGCCCGGAGTCTTCGCCCTCTGCGGCCCACGCAACGAGGGAGCGGCCCTCAGCGAACAGGCCGACGCGCAGCCGTATCTGACGCGCGCGGCCGACCTGCGGCGACGGGTCGCGCGAATGCTCGCTCCGCAGCAGGTATCCGCGCAGGGAAGTGCGGTGCAGTCCAAGCGCCTCAACCTGCGCACGCGCGTCGCGCGCATCGACTACTCCGTCGCCGGCTCCGAGTTCGAGTCCACGCTCACCCTCTACCGCGCCGCAACGGCCATCTTCGGGATCGACGAAGCACGCCGCCGCCTGCGCCTGCACACGCCCTTCTTCCTGCGCTTCGCCGCGGAGAACGCCTTCCCGCGCGTCTACTCCACCAACCGCCTCAGCCGTCGCGCGCTCACGCACGCCTACGGGCCGTTTCCCTCGCGCGCCGCCGCCGACCGCTACTGCGACGCGGTGCTCGACCTCTTCAAGCTGCGCCGCTGCCACGAGGACCTCGCGCCGTATCCCGGGCATCCCGGCTGCGTCTACCAGGAGATGAAGAAGTGCCTTGCGCCCTGCAACCAGGCCTGCACGCCCGCCGGCGCGACCGCATACGCCGCGGAGGCCGCCGCCGTCGAGGCCTTCTTCGAGTCCCACGGAGGGTCGCTCCTCGCCACGCGCACCGCCGAGCGGGAGCGCGCCGCCGCCGATCTCGACTTCGAGCGCGCCGCGCAGCTCCACGCCCAGGTCCTGCGCATCGCGGACGCCACAGCGCTCGCGGACGGCCTCGTCCAACCCATCGCGCGCCTCCGCTCCATCATCGTGCAGAGGTCCGCCCAGCCCGCCGCCAACGCCCCTTCGATGTCGCCATCCAACAACGCTCCATCGGTGTCGTCCCGCGGCACAGCGCAGCGGCCTGCTTCTCCCGAGATCGAAGGCGGGCCCACCGCGGCGATCTTTCTCTTGCACGCGGGCTGCATCGTCGGCCCCGCGCGCCTCTCCACCCTCGGCGTCCGCGCCGCCAAGGAGCAGGCCGCCGTCGGCAGCTCGCTCTTTGCCCAGCCGCTGGTGCTGCAAGCCGTGCCGCTCGCGGGTGAAACGCAGGCGGCGCAGCTCGCGGAGCCGGTCGTCCCTGCCGAATCGCCCGAGATCCGCACCGCCAATCTCATCGCGTCGATGGAGAAACAAGCCTCCGCGCACGCCGACCTCGCCACCCTCTCCGACCACCTCTCGCTGCTGCGCCGCTGGTACTACCGCCCGGAGAAGCAGCGCGCCGGCGAGATCTTCTTCCCTCGCGAAGATGGAAGCTGGCCCATCCGCCGCATCCTCAACGCCGCCACCCGCGCCGGCCTGGATCCAGCGAGCAAGGGCAATGGGCCACAAGGCGCTGAGATAACCTGAATGCAGAAACCGCATGGCCCGACGCCCAACACCCTTCGCTCAGGTTGCCCAGGCCCTGCATCGGAGGTTTGTCATGCCGCAAAAGGCCGTCTCCAGCGGTGTCGTTCACCGTTTGCCCGCCGACTTGAAAAATGCACTTGCCTCCGACCCGGACGTATTGGCGGCATGGGAGGACATAACGCCCCTTGCACGCAACGAGTGGATCTGTTGGATCGAGTCCGCCAAAAAATCGGAGACCAGAAGCCGCCGATCGGA
>JAJZDL010000104.1 GCA_021851465.1 Acidobacteriota bacterium | reverse complement strand
ACCGCCGCCTACCACCTCACCTTCCAAATCGAGGCGGACGTAACCAACACCACAAACTCCACCTTCTTCAACTTGGGCAGCTCCGCATGGAACTCCAGCGGCTACGGAGAAGTCAACGGCCAGAACCAGTCGATCCAACCGCGCGACTGGCAGCTCGCAGGGCGCTTCCGCTTCTAGTCCTGTGCCTTGTCCAACAGATCCGGCAGCTTCGGGTCATTCAAATTCAACCAACAAGAAAGTGGCCCTGCAGACACCCTGCAGGGCCACTTTCTTTCTTGGTGCGCCATCTCCTCTTCCCCTGCATCCTTCCACAAACAAAGGATCTACTTCGTAGGTCGTACAATCCGTATATCCAGCGCAACCTCGCAGGAGAGGGCAAAGACCTTGGAGGAGCGTCCAATGCGCACCGAATAACCCTCCAACGATGCGCTCTTACTGACCTGCATCCGCGCCCCCGGCACAATGCCGCAGGCCTCAAGCAACCGAAGATTCTGCGCATCCCGGTCGGAGACGCTCTCGATCACAAAGGTTCCGTCCTCGACGACATCCGCCAACAAAATGGACTCCCGCGTCGCCATCTTTCCTTCCATGGTCGGGATCGAGTGCCCATGTGGATCGATCGTGGGGTGCCCCAGCTTGGCCGCAATCCGTTCCTCAAACCGCTCCGAGATAAAGTGCTCCAGCCGCTCCGCCTCCTCATGCACCTCTTCGATCGGATAGTCGAGTACCCGATACAGAAACGTCTCGATCAACCGATGGTGCCGTACCACCTCCAGAGCGCGCCGCTTCCCCGCAGCCGAAAGTTGCACGCCACGATGCCGTTCATACTCCACGAGCGGTGCTGGCGATGCAGCCAGTTTCTGTAGCATGTTCGTAACCGAAGCAGGTGCCACGCACAACCGCTCGGCCAGAGCTTTAATGCTCACGCGGCATTCCTCTAGCCCTCCCAGATAAAAGATGGCCTTTAAATAATTGTCCACCGATTCAGTGTTGCCATTCGAACGCCAGCGTGGTGACATGCTTGGATATCCAACCTCTTCATTCAGTTTGACTCATTTACTCAATTTAGCTATACCTAATTTTAGGCTTATCTAAATTGGACAATGTGAATTTTACCGGATCGCCTTCCCTGCCCTCACGCCGAAAGCGCGAATGTAGATCCAACATTGACCTGAACCTGCACTGGAGCGGAATGTACGATCTCTCCCCAAAGCGAGCGAAACCTGCAATTCCCACAGAAATGCCAACTAAATCGACACCCTCCGCTCCAGTCGAACGTGCAGCGATTGCAAACGCAGTTCCATCTCAGTGCGGCTTCTTCTCCAACTTCCATCGCAATGAGATGTGGACCTACTTCGGTCCAGCCTTCGTCGCCTCGGTCGCCTATATCGACCCCGGAAACTTCGCCACCAACATCCTCGGCGGCACACAATTTGGCTATCGCCTTCTCTGGGTGCTGCTCTGGTCGAACGCCATGGCGATGCTCATTCAGTACCTCGCCGCCAAGCTCGGCATCGTCACCGGTCTCACCCTGCCGCAGAACTGCCGCAAGCACTTCTCTCGCCCCACAACCATCGCTCTCTGGGTCGCCGCCGAGATCGCCGCCGTCGCCACCGATCTCGCCGAGTTCCTGGGCGCGGCCATCGGCCTCGACCTTCTCTTCGGCCCGCTGCTCTACGCCCACGGCCTCGGTTCTAGAGGATCGCTGCTCGTCGCCGCTCTCGTCGCCACCGTTCTCGTCTTCGCTATCCTCGCGCTCGATCTTGCCGGCTTCCGCTGGCTGGAGCGCGGCATCATGGCCTTTGTCGCCATTATTGGCGTCTCATACGCCTTCGAGATGTTCCTCGTTCACCCTGATTGGAAGCTCGCGACGATCAGTACCCTGCTACCCACACTAGACCGCTCCTCCGCGCAGACATTCCACAACTGCATCTATGCAGCCGTCGCCATGCTGGGTGCCACCGTCATGCCCCACGTCGTCTATCTGCACTCTGCTCTGGTGCAACCCCGCCTCCAAGAACTCACTGGTTCCGCGCTTCCGGCCACCGAAACGCTCGAAGGTCTCGAAGCGCGCAACCAGCCGACCCAGATTCCGCGTCGCTCCATCCTTAGTCGCTTCCTGCGCTATGAATTGATCGACGTCTTCGTCGCCATGAATGGCGCATGGCTCATCAACTCCGCCATGATCCTGATGGCCGCAGTGGCCTTCGTCCACGCCACCAACTTGCAGCCCACCATCGAAGAGGCCTACCACACCCTCGGCCCGCTCTTCGGGCGCGCTGCCGCCGTCGTCTTTGCCGTCGCTCTGCTCTGCTCCGGCCTCTCGTCGTCGACCGTCGGCGTCATGGCCGGCCAGGTCATCATCGAAGGGTTCCTCGACATCAAGTTCCCTATCTTCCTGCGGCGCCTCATCACCGTCATCCCGGCCATCGTCCTCATCGCCACCGGCCTCGATCCGCTCCGGATTCTTGTCCTCTCGCAGGTCGTTCTCAGCTTTGCCTTGCCCTTCGCTCTCGTTCCGCTGCTCCTGCTTACAAGCCGCGTGGACGTTATGCGCAGCTTTGCCAGCGCGCGCCGCACCCGCATCGCGGGCTGGGTCACAGTCGCCGTCATCATCGTCCTTAACGCCATCCTGCTCGGCCAGCTCGCATTTGCGTAGGTTCCAACCCTGCCCTGCAAGCAATCCAACCGCTCAAGCCGTCGGCTAATTGGTTGGTGTCAGCAACGCACCCAAACCCTTCTTGTCCTTCACCACGATCTGCCGTGCGTCCACCTCCAGCAGGCCTTCGGCTTGTAGCCGCATCAGGTTGCGTGAGATCAACTCGCGCACGGTGCCAAGCTGGCTGGCCAGTTCCTGATGGCTGGCGGGCAACAGAAACTCGATGCCGCGCCCGGTCTGTATGCCTTCGCTCTCCGCCAATCGAAGCAACACTGTGATCAGCCGCTGGCGTATGGTCGTGAACGAAAGCTCCTCGATGATGCCCACCAGACGCCGCAGCCGCGCGCCCACCACGGCCAGCATCTTCAGCGCTACCTCCGGATGCTCCATGCAGTAGGCTTGTAGGTCGTGCCGAGAGATGAACGCAATCTCCGTCTCTTCTACCGCTACGCCTGAAGCCGGGTACGGCCCGCCATCGAAGACCGGCAGCTCCGCCACAGACTCGCCGGCGTTGTCGATTGCCAGCACCTGTTCCCGTCCGCCCATCGACGTCTTGAAGATGCGCACCCTGCCCTCCGCAATGATGTGCAGCCCACGACACGGTTCGCCCTCGGAGAAGAGCAACTCCCCTATATGAATCGACTTGCGCACCGCGCGCGCCGCAAGCATCTGTAACTCTGCCCTCGTAAGGCCCGACAGCAACGCAGTCTTCCCAAGTACAGCCGACAGATCCGTCCGCGTAACGTTCATGGCTGACAGTCTAGCAGTGCGCGGCTGCATGTGACTAAAGTCGCTGCATCCCCTGGCAATTGTTTCTATGGTGGTTTCAGGGGGAACATCATGGCAACCACCGCTCAAACCGTCCGCGAGATTGCTCTGGAACAGCCGACCTCGATCCGCGTCTTCGAGAGCTTCGGCATCGACTACTGCTGCAGCGGGCGCAAGCCGCTCGCCGAAGCGTGCATTGCCAACAACCTCGAAGTGGACACGGTGCTTGCCGCGCTCGAATCCGCAGCCAGTGTCCCTGCGCCCATCGCAGACGACTGGATGCAGGCAACGCTTCAGGATCTCTGCGTCCACATCGTCGCCACGCACCACGCATACATCCGCCGCGAACTACCGCGCCTGGCCGTACTGGCGGAGAAGGTCGTCCGCCGCCACGGCGACACTCAGGCAGAGTTGCCGCAGATTCAGTCGAAGCTGGCGCAGCTCGACGAGGAGCTGACGCAACACCTGGCCAAGGAAGAGGTCGTCCTCTTCCCCTATATCGCTGGCCTGGAGCGCTCCGCCGCCGCGGGCAGCGCAAAGCCGCGCGGCTGCTTCACCACAGTAGCCAACCCCATCGCAATGATGACCGCCGAACACGATGCGGCAACCGTACTGCTCTCCGAGATCCGCTCTCTCAGCCAACAATTCACGCCGCCTGTAGGGGCGTGCCCCACATACCACGCCTTCTACAATGGCCTGCGGGAGTTCGAGCAGGATCTCCACCGGCACATCCACCTGGAGAACAACATCCTCTTCCCACGCGCAATCGATCTGGAAGCCGGCATCCAGCCCGACGCACTTCGTTGTTGAATCCGCAATCGCTTGCTGCGCCATCCCGTCACAGTCCCGCACCTCAAACGCCGTACTGCTATACTGTAGCGGCTTGGAACGGAACCCAGACCCAATGCCACGCCTGCTGCCGCCTGCGATCTTCTCGCTGCTCTTCGCCCTGGCCTGCGCTCCCGCCATCCACGCCCAGCTCGCGGAGGCAAATGCCACACAAAGCGATGCCACGGCCCAACCCATGCCTGCGCCCGCAGCGACACCCGCCTACGATGTCGCTACGATCAAGCAAAATAAATCCGGCAGCGGTTCGTGGGGAATTAATTTCCACAATGGCGTATACTCGGCCACCAATGTCTCGCTTAAGGACCTCCTGGTAGACGCCTACGAAATCAGGAAAGACCTCATCTCTGGAGTTCCCGGCCCAATCGACTCCGTGCGCTTCGATGTAGTGGCGAAGATCGTCGATTACGATCGCACCGCGTTCAAAAAGCTCACCGACAAGCAACAGGACGCGATGATGCTGCCCGTCCTCGCAGACCGTTTCAAACTGAAAGCGCGCGTCGTGCCCAGAATGCTTCCGGTCTACGAATTGACGGTCGTCAAGGGCGGGCCAAAGTTCAAACCCACGCCCGCCGACAGCAAACAGAGCCGTGGCATAAGCATCAGGAACGGCAAATCCCTCACCGCAAACGGTGCCCCCATGCCATAACTGGCCATCGTGCTGACGGACGTGCTGCACCGCACCGTGATCGACAAGACCGGCCTCACCGGAAATTATGACCTTGCTCTGAAATGGTCGCCCGATGACAGCCCGAGCGAAGAGACTGACTCAGATCCCTCCATCTTCACCGCCGTTCAGGAGCAGCTTCGCCTCAAGCTCCAGCCCGCCAAAGACCTCGTCGATACCCTCGTCATCGACCACGTCGAGATGCCCACACCAAACTAACCAGCCGCCTCCGCTACGCCAGTAGCACTTCAATCCCCTTCCCGCGCAGCAACTCCACATATTCGACGGAGATCTCTCTGTCGGAGACAACCGTGCTCGCGGCCTCCAGCGGCGCCACCGGGACCATCGCGCCGCGACCGAACTTGCTGTGGTCGGCAACGATAATCACCCGGCTTGCAATCTCGATCATCTTCTGCTCCGAGCCGACCACCAGCGTGTTGTTGTTGCTGAAGCCCGCTTCGGTGACGCTGCCAATGCCCATAATCAGCACGTCCGCGCGGATCAACCCCAGCATCTGCTCGCACAGCGGCCCCAGCATCACGCGGATGCGCGGGTCCAGATAGCCGCCCGTCAGCGTCAGCTCGATGTTGCGCCGCGCCTCCAGCGTCTCCGCAATAGGTAGAGAGTTGGTGACGATGTGCAGCGATTTGCCGGCCAGCTCGCCGGCGACAGCCGCAACGGTAGACCCGCCGTCCAGGATCACCGTCTGGCCGTCTTCAATCAGCCCCGCGGTCAGCCGCGCGATGCGTCCCTTCTCGTCGCTACAGCGCCCGCTCTCTATCGTGAAGTCGAACGCGCCGTTCCCCGCCGGAGGCACGGGAACCGCACCGCCGTAGACGCGCTTGAGAACGCCCTCCGCTTCGAGTTGGTCCAGATCGCGCCGAACGCTCGACTCGGATGCATCCAACTCAACGCAAAGGGTCTCCAGGTCGAGGAAGTCCTTGGCCTCGAACATCTGCCGGATTCTCAGTTGCCGTTCAACAGCTTTCATCGTGCAGCGACCGGGCGATGCGACTTGCAGAATGCGTCCAGAGGGACAGCTTCAAGCGTTCACGATGCCTTCATCGCGCTCATCACCGCGTCCGTAACCGTCTTCACCAGGCGTTCCATCTCCGGTGCGTCGGCGGTGATGTTGGTCGAGCCGTCGCGCGCACAGGGAAGCAGCGCTATGGAGTTGGGATCGTCCATGTCGGACAACTGGCACTCCTTCATCGCCGCCGGGTCGAAGCGCGAGTCCGGCAGGCCCAGTGTCTTCTTGATATTAAGCAGGTCGGTCGTGTGCTTGTCGGATATCTGCGAGATCGGCACGCCCAACTGCGAGGCCAGCATCAGCGTCCAGCAATAGGTGTCCACCACCTCCGCATACCACTCCGCGTGGGTCACGCTGTCGGCCCAGCAGATGATGCCGTGGTTGGAGAGAAGCACCGTGTTGTGCTCGCGCACATAAGGCAGAACGGTCTGCGCGAAGGCTTTGGTGCCCGGCGTCTCGTAGGGAGAAACCGCGACCTTGCCGACGAAGACCTCGAACTCCGGAACGATCCCGTTGGGCGGTACGCGACCGGTGATCGCGTACGCTGTGGCATGGGGAGGATGGCAGTGGACCGCCGCCTTCGCCTCCGGCACCGCCTTGTAGATCTCCAGATGGAGAAATATCTCGCTGGTGCGCGGCCTGTTCCCCGCAATCTGCACCCCTTCCAGATCGACCATGCACAGGTCTTCGGGCCGCAGGTCGAACTTGCTCACCAGCGTCGGCGTGCAGATCACCTCGTTCGGGCCAATGCGGTATGAGATGTTGCCGCCGTTGCCGTCTACATACGAGCGGTTCCACAGCTTGCGGCCCACCGCGCAGATCTCCAGCTTGACAGCCTCGGCCTCCGCAGTAGTAAAGAGCCGCGGATCGGAGGCGCCGCGCGTCGCTTGCACCGGGCTTGCACCGCCGCTCGGGCTCGCTGTAGACGCCGTCGTCGAGCTTCCGCCAAGCACCAGCTCAATATCGTTCTGATGCAGAAAATCGCGGGCTGAAGGTGTGACCACGCAACGCTCGCAGACCTTTACATGCGTGGCCCCGGCCGCCATGGCGCTCTGTACATCGCGCATTGTCAGAACTTTTTGACTGCAGAGTTCAATCTGTTTCACTTCGCCCTTCCTCACCGCTGCACCTCGGATCTTTATTGCTCTGAACTATATTGCTGCAACCTGATTGCTGCAACCTGCATTGCTATGAACCGCCGGTTGTAATGGAATCGACAATCAACGTGCAATACGCGTCCACCGGAACTTGATTCGGCCAGAAGGGGTTCGCTGCCTCGCCACCTTCCGTAAACGCCACCATCTGGCCCGTGGCCGCGCCCAGCGCATCCACGGCAACCAGTGCCTTGCCGCCGGCCAGTCCATTCTTTGCCCGCAGGTTCTCCATCGTCACCGGCTCCAGCACAACCAACGTCGTGCCTATCAGTGCCGGCTCAGCCAGACTGAGTGTGACATGTCCGCGAACGATGCCGACTCTCATGCCGTCCTCCCTGTGCGCTCGCGGGCGGCTTGAATCGGATCCACGATTCCGGCAATCACCATGCGCCCCGGAGTCGTGTTGCCATACAGTCCGCGTGCAATGCCGCCGTCGGTCGAGACCAGTACAGTCGAACCGGATGCCGCGCCGATCAGGTCGATCAACACCAGTGGCTCCGCGCCCGTGCTGCCATCGGCCTCCAGCCGCTCGGCAAGCAGGAAGCGGCAGCCATCCAGCGTGGCGTGCTTGGCCGCTGCAACAACCGTGCCGTCAATGCGGGCGAGAAACATAGCTAGATGATCCTCAGTGCGCCACCGATGGTGAGCTGGCGCTCGCGCGTGAAGGTCAACGGCGTTGTAATTCCCTCGCCAGTCGGTGTCGCGATGCTGTGGCTCAGGTATCCCGGCCCGCCAAAGCCCAGCGACGCCAGCGACGAGGCGTTGCTCACAAAGATCGTCGTGTTCATCGCGCGCGCCATGCGCGTCACCGCGCCCACGTCCTTCGAGTGAATGATCGCCGTGTGCCGGTAGCCGTGCTCCGCCTTCACCGCGGCTTTAATGCCTGCGTTCACGCACGCCACGCGCACCACCGGGATAAACGGCATCATCTGCTCTTCCACGACGAACGCATGGTCCTCATCCGTCTCGCCGAAGAGGATCTGCGTATTGGCCGGAACGCTGACGCCCGCCGCCGCCGCCAGCACCGCAACGTCCTTGCCGACCAGATCCTTGCGTACATGGGCCCGCGCACACCCCTTGCCGTCGCCCTCGAAGGTGAAGGCGGCCTTCGTCAGGCGTTCGATCGCGGCCTTATCCAACTCGAAGCCGCCAGCGCGCCGCATTGCGTCCATCAACTGCGTGGCCGCCGACGCAACCACAAATATCTCTTTCTCGCCGATGCACAGCAGGTTGTTGTCGAAGCCTGCTCCCTCGATGATGCACCGCGCAGCCAGGTCCAGGTCGGCAGTTTCGTCCACCACCACCGGCGGATTGCCTGGCCCTGCCGCAATCACACGCTTGCCGTACTTGCTCGCCGCCTGCACCACCATCGGCCCACCGGTGACGCACAGCAGCGCGACCTTCGGGTGTTGAAACATCTGCGTGGCGGTTTCGATGCTCGGCTCCTGTACTGTAGTCAGCACGTTGGCCACGCCGCACTCGCGCTCGATCTCGCGATTGAAGAGCTGTAGTGCATACTGCGCAACCCGCTTGCCCGAAGGGTGCGGCGCGAAGATCGCGGTATTGCCCGCGGCCAGAATGTTGATCGCATTGGCCGCCATCGTCGGCACCGAGTGCGTGACCGGAAGCGACATGCCAATCACTCCCCATGGCGCATGCTCGATAACGCACAGCCCCGACTTGTCGCTGCGCGCCTCGCTGTGCATCGCCTCCACGCCCAGTACATACTGCATGTTCTTCAGCTTCTGGATCTTGTGGTCAAGCCGGCCCACCTTGGTCTCTTCCAGCTCCATGCGGCCCAGTTCGTCGCAGCGGTCGATGCAGGTCCGTCGCACGATCGAGATCATGCGCCCGCGCTCCTCCAGGCTCATCTCCTCGACCTTCGCCTGCGCTGCACTGGCCGCGCGGACCGCCTCGTCCACCGTCGAAAAGACGCCATCGCGCCCAACTGCACTGCTGCCGGCGCTGGACGACGCATGAGAGTTGGCCGACGGGCCGGCAGATTGCGGCTGCTGCATCTGCGTACGCAGTCGCGCAACAACCTCCTTCGCAATCTCCGCAATCATCTGTTCCTGGTTTGTCATTGCCGCTCCCGCTTTCTCATCCCTGCTCCAAGCCAGTCTGTTATGGCTTCTCCAATACTTTGCCGTCCACCTCGACCGTATCCACAATGCCAACGACAACCGCGTCCACCGGAGCGTCTTTCGTCGCCGGTGTCAGGCGCGCCGAGCTTCCCTGTGTGAACAACACACACTCGCCCACTCCCGCGCCAACGCTGTCAACCGCTACCACAGAGCTGCCCGAGATCTCCAGCTTGCCCCCCCGGCTGATGTACGGCTGCACCAGAAGCAGCTTCATCCCACGGAACTTCTCGTGCTTCTGCGTGGAGACGACGTTGCCAATTACCTTTGCGATAAACATGCACGCTCACCCTTCGCGCCACAGCGGGCCATCGCCCTCCGCGGCGCTCGAAACGCACTTACTTCGGCAATACGGATCCAAGACTGCCATGCGGTCGCGCGATCACATGCACGCTCTGCACCTCGCCCGCCGCCTTGGCCGCTGCCGCTCCAGCGTCAACCGCCGCGCGCACACTGCCTACATCGCCTTGCACGAACACAGAACACAGTCCGCTGCCAACCTTGTTCCAGCCGACAAACTCGACACTGGCAGCCTTCAGCATTGCATCGGTGGCCTGCACCAGCGCCACCAGGCCCTTCGTCTCAATCATTCCAATCGCTTCATTGGCCATTTCATCTCTCCCAAGCTTCTCGGTACCCTAGTAATTTCGATGACTCAATCCAGTTCCAGTACGCATCGAACCAGTTCCCCGCTTCGACTTACTTCAAAAATCCGTCCACCAACGCATCGTGCGGACGAGCGATCACATGCGATCCCACCAGTTCGCCAACCGTCTTGGCGGCGCTCGCTCCCGCATCCACGGCGGCGCGCACGCTGCCCAC
>JAJZDL010000103.1 GCA_021851465.1 Acidobacteriota bacterium | reverse complement strand
GCTGGAGGTGGGCTACAACCACTTCTTCCGCGCGCACTACACGGGTGCGGACGGGAGCGAGCTGCCGGGAGACATGGTTTACTTCCAGGGGCACGCATCGCCGGGAGTGTATGCGCGGGCGTATCTTGAGGGACGGCTGACGGACGAGCACTTGAAGAACTATCGCCATGAGCTGCGCGAGACGCCGGGGCTTTCGAGCTACCCGCACCCGTGGCTGATGCCGGACTTCTGGAACTTCCCCACGGTGTCGATGGGGATTGGGCCGCTGAACGCGATCTACCAGGCGCGCTTCATGCGCTATCTGGAGAACCGCGGGCTGATCGAGCCGACGGAGCGCAAGATCTGGGGGTTTGTGGGCGACGGGGAGACCGACGAGGTGGAGACGCTGGGGGCGATCTCTCTGGGCGCGCGGGAGAAGCTGGACAATTTAATACTTGTCGTCAACTGCAATCTACAGAGACTCGATGGGCCGGTGCGCGGCAACAAGCGGATCATCGACGAGCTGGAGGGCGTGTTTACCGGCGCTGGATGGAACGTCATCAAGGTGCTGTGGGGGCGGAGCTGGGACGAACTGTTTGCGCGCGACAAAGATGGCCTGCTGCTGCGCCGCATGGAGGAGTGCGTGGACGGCGACTTCCAGACCTATAAGGCGAAGGACGGAGCGTATCTTCGGCAGCACTTCTTCGGCAAGTATCCCGAGTTGCTGGAGCTGGTGAAGGACTATACGGACGACGAGCTGATCCATCTGCAGCGGGGCGGGCACGATCCTGTGAAGGTGTACAACGCGTACAAGCGCGCGATGGAGCACCGCGGCGCGCCGTCGGTGGTGCTGGCCATGACGGTGAAGGGATACGGGATGGGGACGGCGCAATCGCGCAACGCGACCCACTCGGAGAAGAAGCTGACCGACGATGGTCTGGCGGCGTTCGTGGAACGGTTTAAAATTCCAATTCCGAAGAAGGCGGCGATGCAGGGAACGCCGTACCGTCCGCCCGAGGACTCGCCGGAGATGGCGTACATGCAGGAGCGGCGGCGCGCGCTGGGCGGGTACATGCCAACGCGCTCGGTGCCGGAGAGCGGGTTCAAGGCCCCGGGGCTGGAGTACTTTGGCGAGTGGACCGCGGGGTCGGGTGGACGCGCCGTATCGACGACGATGGGGTTTGTGTCTTTGCTGCGTCACCTGCTGAAGAACCCGGAGATCGGTCGGCAGGTGGTTCCGATCGTGCCGGACGAGGGAAGAACATTCGGGATGGAGTCGGTGATCCGGCAGGTGGGAATCTATGCGCCGGAGGGGCAGCGCTATACGCCGCACGATAAAGACATGCTGCTCTTCTACCGCGAGGAACAGGACGGACAGATCCTGGAGGAGGGGATCACCGAGGCGGGAGCGATGGCTTCGTTTACCGCGGCGGGACAGGCCTACTCGATCTACAAGGTTCCGATGATCCCGTTCTACATGTACTACTCGATGTTCGGGTTCCAGAGGATCGGGGACCTGGCGTGGGCGTTCGCGGACGCGCGCGGCAAGGGCTTTATGATGGGTGGGACGGCGGGGCGAACGACCATGCTGGGCGAAGGACTGCAACACCAGGACGGCCACAGCCATCTTCTGGCGAGCACGGTGCCGACCTGCGTGAGCTACGATCCGGCGTTCATGTATGAGATGGCCGTGGTATTGCAGGACGGCATCCGGCGCATGTACGAGAAGGGCGAGGACTGCTTCTACTACATCACAATGTACAACGAGGACTATGCGATGCCCGCCATGCCGGAGGGCAGCGCGGAGGGGATTCTGCGGGGAATCTACAAGTGCCGCGCGGCTGCAAGCCTGCCTTCGGAATCGAAGGCGGCGAAGAAAGAGGCGACGGTCCAGTTGTTCGGCTCGGGGCCGATCCTGAACGAGGTGCTGCGCGCGCAGGAGATTCTGGCGGAGAAGTACGAGATCGCGGCGGACGTGTGGAGCGTGACCAGCTATACCGAACTGCGGCGCGAGGCCATTGCGACCGAGCGATGGAACCGGCTGCACCCGGCCGAGGCCGAGCGCAAGACGTACATCGAGACGGCGCTGGCGGGGGCAAAGGGGCCGATCGTTGCCGCGAGCGATTATATGAAGGCCCTGCCGGATGTGCTGGCGCCCTGGCTTCAGAGCGGGGGGCGATGCAGGCTGGTGACGCTGGGGACCGACGGCTTTGGGCGCAGCGACAATCGCATGCACCTGCGGCGGCACTTCGAGGTCAACGCAGAGTCGATTGCCGGTGCGGCCCTCTCGCGGTTGGCGCGCGAGGGCAAGATCGAAGGCAAGAAGGCGCAGGCCGCGTTGGCCGATCTGGGCATCGACGTCGAGGCCCGCGACCCGGCACGGACGTGAGATCAAAGCGGACGGAGGCGGCCATCCGGCAGGTGGACGGGGCAACGGAGCAGATAAAGGCGAGAGCGGAGCAGCCAGTCGCTGGGGCGGCGCAACCGGTTGCGGGTGCCGCATGGGAGAACCCGCTGATTCCCAACGCGCGGCTGCGGCAGATCTATCGATCGATGCTGCGGGCGCGGATGTTGGCGCGCGCTCTGCCAACGGCAAAGCGTGGGCGTGCGGGCGCGGCGAGAACCAGGGCGGGCGGCGCACAGGCAACAGGAACCTTCGGACTGGAGGCAGCGCTGGTAAGTACGGCGGTCGATCTTGGGCCGGGCGATTTAGTCGGCGATGTGCTGGAGGGCGGGGTGGTGGAGCTTCTGCGCGGTGCTGCGCTGCGCGATGTGCTGCGGTCGGGAGAGGCTGCGAACCCGCGCAGGAGTGGAACGGCGGTCCGTACAGCGGCACGCGCTGGGGGTGCGTGTGGGGCAGCGATGCGGCTCTACAGTGCGCCGGGCGGCGCGGAACGGATATGGGTGGCGTTGGGCGCTGCGGCGGCGTTGAAGGCGCAGGCGGCACAGGCAGGCGTCGAAGCGAAGGCAGCGGCGAAAGTCGAAGCCGAACCAGGCGCGGAAATGATGGAGGACAAACCGGCGCGGCAGGCAGGCGCGGCCATGGTGTATGTGCTTCCGGGCGAGCTGACGACTGCGCAGTGGAGGAGGGCCCTGCGCTTTGCCGTGGAGCAGGAGCTTCCGGTGGTTTTTGTAGTTCTGCCGGCGGAGCGGCGCGAAGGCGCGCGCGCGATGCGAGCGGGGGGATTGAGCGCGCTGGCACAGGGCTGCCGCATTCCGGCGATTGCGGTGGACGCGGACGATGCCGTGGCGATCTATCGCGTGGCGCAGGAGTCGATCGGGCACGCCCGCATCGGCGGCGGAGCGGCACTGATCGAGTGCGTGCCCTTCGTGCTTCACGGCGTGGCGGGCAGAGGCAAGACGAGGGAAGACGCGATTGCGGGGCTGGAGCGGTACATGGCGCAGCGCGGAGTGGCAACCAAGGCGTGGATGGAACGCGAGGCAAAGGCGTTCGCAATGCGGCTGGCGCGGTAGGAGGCGGCCTTCGGGCGCATGGCCCGTACCGTATCGCGGCCCGACGGGCAACTGTGGAGACCCTGGCTTCGCCAGAATGACGAGCAAGAACCGGCAACGACACGCGAGGGCCCTTCGCGGCGTTCAGAACGACAATCTTGGTTGCACGATAGAGAATCGTCCTTACACTACAGTAGTAGGGAACGAGCGATCGGCTGCGAGGCGCGGATGCGGAGAGGAACGACAGGATTGATTGCGGGCGTTGCGGGACTGGGGCTGTTTCTGGCTCCAGCCCCGCGAACCGCCGATGCGGCGCAGACGGCGCCGCAGCAGACGAGTGCTACGCAGGTGGCGGGTCCGCAGACGGCACTGCCTGCGCCTGCTCCAGCGAATGCACCGACGGCGGCTGTTGCCGCACCTACGCCGGCGAGTACGCAGCCTACGGCCGCTCCGGTGCCGACTCCCGAGGGACAGGACAAGATCGAGTCGATGCCGGGCTATGTGCAGAGGCCGGCAAAGGCGCAGCGGTCTGGCGGCGCAACGCCGGAGCCGGGCAACGCTCCCGCGGCGGGCGCGCCCTCGGGCCCGGCGGCGCAGGTTCCGTACACGGCGATGCCTGCGTACGGGACGGTAGAGAAATCGAGAGATACACTCGGCAGCGTCTATATTCCAGTGGATAGCTGGGTGTATCCAGAGGTGTTGCGGCTGTACTCCCTGGGCTATGCGGACACAGCGTACCTCTCGATGCGTCCGTATACGCGGCGCAGCCTGCTGCACATCCTACAGGCGTCGGAGGCTGCGATTCTGGCCAGCGGCAACGAGCAGGCGCAGGAGATTCTGGCCGCGTTGCTGGCGTATCTGACCAGCGAGGGCGTCACGGAGGGCACGGAACGCGGGACGGTGTACGGCGTCCAGAACGTCTATACGCGGATGTTGGGGGTAACGGGGCCGATCCTGACCGACAGCTTCCATCTGGGGCAGACGTTCTACAACGACTACGGGCGGCCGCTGGAGACGGGCTTCAACAACAGTACGGGTTTTACAACGGTGAACGAGCAGGGGCCCTTCTCGCTGTTTGTGCGCGCGGAGTACCAGCACGCGCCGGCGGCGACGGGCTACTCGCAGGCGCTATCGCAGCAGATCTCGCTGCTCGACGAGATTCCCTTTTCGGGATACAACGATCCGCAATCGACGATTCCGACCGGGCCGATAGCGGCGCAGAACCCATTTCGGATCGTGGAGGCGTCGCTGTCGTATCACCTGCTGGGGCACGAGATCTCTCTGGGCAAATCGGACGCATGGCTGGGGCCGGGCATGGGCGGGTCGATGACCTGGTCGGACAACGCGGAGAACATCTACTCGTTCCGCATCGACCGAATCGAGCCGATCAATATCAAGTATCTCTCGCGGTTTCTGGGGCCGGTGCGCTACGACTTCTTCTATGGGAGCTTGAAGGGGCACACCGATCCCAACGACGACTGGGTCCACTCGGAGATATTCTCGTTTGCGCCGACGAAGAACTTCCAGTTCGGGTTCCAGCGGACCATCATCTTCGGTGGCGCGGGCCACGAGCCGGTGACGCTGCGCACCTTTCTGAAGGGTTTCTTCGACACCAACGACACGAATGCCGCGGAGAAACTTTCGCGCAACGATCCCGGCGCGCGCTTTTCGTCATTTCACTTCTCCTACCGGCTGCCCTTCGTGCGCAACTACCTAACGCTGTATACGGATTCGGAGACGCATGACGACCTGACTCCAGTCTCCGCTCCACGACGCGCGGCGTATCGTCCGGGGATTTATCTATCGCAGTTTCCGGGGGCCAGGCGGCTGAGCCTACGGGTGGAAGCGGTCTCGACCGACTGCTCGACGCTGATCTGCCAGCGTGGAAGCAACGAGTACATCGAAGAGGCGATCCAGAAGCAGGGGTACACCAACAAGGGAAATATCATGGCCGACTGGATCGGGCGCGAGGCCAAGGGCGGACAGGCGTGGCTGACCTGGCACCTCTCGGGCGACGAGTGGGCGGATGTGCAGTACATGCACAAGCAGACGCCGGGGGACTTCATTCCCGGGGCCTACAACGCGGCGACGAACACCTACGGCCCCGGCGGCACGACGCAGAACCAGTTTCGCGTGGACGTGATGAAACGGATCACTCCAAACTTTGAAATCTATGGATGGTACCAATATGAGCGCTGGGTCGCGCCGATCTACATGCCGGGCGTGCAGCACGACAACACGATGACGGTGCAGGTGAAGTTCTATCCCAAGCTGCAAAGCAAGGCGCCATAGACTGCGGAATCGGCGTGAAGATCGAGCATGCGACGACGGGATGGCACGTTGCGCGTGGCAGTGCAGAGGAGGAAGGGGAATGGGTCTGGAAGGTTGGCTGCGCAGCAAGGCCCGGCGAGCGGTGGACGCACCTTTCTGCTCCTCTTCGCCGCATGTGCGGCGGGTGGGCGACAAGGACTCCGGCTGGGTGATGCATACCGAGCCTGCGCCCGCGGTGTGCTATTGCGCCGGGGTGGGCAAGGGCATGAGCTTTGAACTGGAGCTGGCCCGGATGGTACGCCGTCCGGTTTTGGTGTTCGATCCTTCACCGACCGGAATTGCCACGGTCGAACAAAGCGATATGAGAAATCTGCAATTTTTTCCTGTGGGTCTGGCGGCAGCGAGCAAGGTGTACGAGTTTTCACTGCCGAAAGACCCCGGCGAAGGGTCTTATTCCATCGTGCAGGAGGGAATCGAACGGGTTAGCTTCGAGTGCTGGGACCTGGCGACGATCATGGCAAGGAATGGCGACGGTTGCATCGACCTGCTGAAGATGGACATCGAAGGCTTCGAGTACGACATCGTCGAACGGATGCTTGCGGAGCGCGTTCCCGTCCGCCAGTTGTGCGTGGAGTTTCATCCAGGGCTCAAGCCGGGGCGCACCCTGCGAACGATTGCAAAGCTGTACAGGGCCGGATACCGGATCATCCATAAACACCGCGGAGACTACACCTTTCTGCTGAAGGAGTCGCGCTACGAAAAGCTGTTGCCACGCGGCAGAGCGGCAACGGTCGAGTCCGGTGTCCCAGAGGATCTGGCGGCGAGGCAGGACTGAAAGTAGGCGAGGGACATTCGCAGCCCTTCGCGGAGGGAGATTTTGGGATTCCAGTTGAGCAGGGCGCGGGCCTTGGCGATGTCTGGGCGGCGGCGGGTGGGGTCGTCCTGGGGCAGCGGTTCAAAGACAATCTGCGACTTCGATCCGGTGACGGCGAGGACTTCTTGCGCGCACTGGAGCATTGTGAACTCGGCGGGGTTGCCGATGTTGACGGGGGTGTGTTCGTCGCTGGCGGCGAGGCGCAGGATGCCGTCGATGAGGTCGGAGACGAAGCAGAAGCTGCGGGTCTGCAGGCCGTCGCCGTAGACGGTAAGTGGCTCACCGGCGAGCGCCTGCATCATGAAGTTGGAGATGACGCGGCCGTCGTTTGCCTGTAGGCGGGGGCCGTAGGTATTGAAGATGCGCGCCATGTGCGTGTTGACGCCGTAGTAGCGGCGCCATGCGGTGACGGCGGCCTCGGAGAAGCGTTTGGCCTCGTCGTAGACCGATCGCGGGCCGATGGGGTTGACGCGCCCCCAGTAGGTCTCGACCTGGGGATGGATCTCGGGGTCGCCGTAGCACTCGGAGGTGGAGGCGTGCAGGAAGCCCGCGTTATATTTGCGCGCGAGGTTGAGCGCGTTGACTGTCCCGGTTGAGCCGACCAACAATGTCTCCGGGCCGAGGCGGGCATAGTCGATCGGCGAGGCGGGCGAGGCGAAGTTGAAGATGAAATCGACCGGGCCGGGATCGAATGGAAGGGTGATGTCCTGCTTCAAAAAGCAGAAGCGCGGTTCGGCGTTGAGATGCGCGAGATTGGCAAGGCTGCCGGTTGAGAGGTTGTCGGCCCCAAAGACAGAGTGGCCCTGGGCCAGCAGCGCGTCGGTAAGGTGGGAGCCGAGGAAGCCGGCGGCCCCAGTAACGAGGATGTTCTTCATTGAACTCATTTAAACGATTATCATGCCAGCATCGTCAATACAGATGAGATGGGGCCGAGCAAAAATATATTCTGCCGCACCGGCGCAATCGTCCGAAGCGAGCCTTCCTGTGTCTTTCGATCTACGCTCTGCCGAGGCTGTGGCCTTCCAACGGGAAGAGCCAGCGCAGGCAAAGGCCGGAGATATTCTGTAGCCGATTCGATCTCCACGGGGCTGCGCTCAGGGTCGGTGCAGGACGGGTTGTGGATTCCTTTGGCGCTGCGGCGGACCGAGCGCGATAATCTCTATAGCAAAGGAGGCAGTATGCAGCCGCTGTCGCTTCTGTCCGCCGTGTTTCTCCGGGTTGCCGAGAGCACACTCGCCGCATGGCCCGCGCCTTCCATTCGGAGATCGCCGCGGTTTCGATTGGCATGGCTTGCGGCATCGCTCGCGGTTGGCCTGTTCAGCGTGGGGTTTGCGGCACACGCGCAGATGCGGCGCGGAGAGAAGGAGATGCACCCGGAGGCACCGGCTCCATCGCAGCCGGTGACGGTCAAGGACGACGGCACAAGTTTTATTCTGTCCAATGGCTATCTGACGGCGACGATCAACAAAAAGACCGGGGACATGACTTCGCTGAAGGTGTACTACATCGAGACGCAGGGGTATGTCTCCGGCCATCACGCGGGCTACTGGGAGCAGACGCCGTATGGGGCGGATCGGGAGGAGGCGCGGGTGACGATCGACCCCAGGACAAATGGCGGAAGGCTGGCCGAGGTCTCGATCAAGGGCTGGTCGGATGGCAAGAGCCTGAACGCGAACGCGCACGGCGACCCGGACTATCCGAATGGAGTTCCGGGCGCGCAGGCGCAGGTAGCGCTGCCCGCGGGAGTGCAGCGCAACCGCGGTACGGCCAGGGGCCCGCGTCCGGGCAGCATGGCAGGAGCGCCGGGCGGCTTTGGCGGAGGCGGACGCGGCCTGCTGGTGGACATGGAGATTCGCTACGCACTGGGGCGCGGCGCGAAGGGCATCTATACCTACGCCATCTTCACCCATGAGCCGAGTTACGGGGCGACGCAGATCGGCGAAAGCCGCTACGGGATGAAGCTGAACGGGAGCATCTTCAACTGGCTCTCCATCGACGCGCAGCGCAACATGGCGATGCCCAGCGGGGCCGATTGGGACAAGGGCACCGACCTGAACATGAAAGAGGCGCGACGGCTGACCACCGGCGTGAAGGCAGGAGAGGTGGAGCACAAGTACGACTACAGCGCCGACCAGTTCGATACGCCTGCGTTCGGCTGGTCGAGCACGACGCAGCACGTTGGGATCTACTTCATCAATCCGTCGATGGAGTACCTGTCGAGCGGGCCGGACCACTTCGAGTTGACGGGGCATATCGACGATGGGGACGGTGGCGACCCGACGCTGCTCGACTACTGGCGCGGCACGCACTACGGCGGCAGCATTTTGCCCATTGCCGCGGGCGAGGCGTGGAACAAGGTGGTGGGGCCGGTGATGGTCTATGTGACCACCGACGAGACTCCCGCGGCAAACTTTGCGGATGCCAGGCGACAGGCGAAGATCGAGGCGGCGAAGTGGCCCTACGACTGGGTTGACGGCTTGGACTATCCGAAGAAGGAGCAGCGCGCGACGGTGAGCGGGCAACTGATTCTGCGCGATCCGCAGGCGCCGGGTGCGAAGCTGCCGAACCTGCTGGTGGGGCTTGCTTACCCGGACCAGGCACCGGTTGTAGCGGAAGCCGGCCAGCCCGGCAGTCGCGCGCCGGAGCGGATGACCTGGCAGAACGACGCCAAGCACTACGAATTCTGGGTGCGCGGCTCGAAGGACGGAAGGTTTACCATCCGCAACGTGCGCGCTGGGACGTACGAGCTGCACGCCATCGCGGACGGCGTTCTGGGCGAGTATGCGAAGGCGGACATTACGGTGGAGGCGGGCGGCAAGGTCGAACTGGGCAAGCTGGGGTGGGTGCCTCTGCGCTATGGAGAACAGATCTGGCAGATCGGCATTCCCAACCGCTCCGCGGCGGAGTTTCTGAACGGCGACGACCACTGGCACTGGGGCGAGTACATCCGATACGCCACGCTTTTCCCCAACGACGTGAACTACACCATTGGCGAGAGCGACTACCGTAAGGACTGGTTCATCTATCAGGTGCCGCACGACGAGAGGCTGCCCGACCTTACCGGCACGGGGCGGGGCCGCGCGACTCCGTGGACGGTGAACTTTACGCTGGCGAAGGCCCCGGAGCCGGGCGAGCGCGGGATTCTGCGGCTGGCGCTGGCTGGCGTGGGCGCGCGCAGCATCGCGGTGCAGGTGAATGGCAAGGACGCGGGCACGGTGGACGGGCTGGTCTACAACGCGACGATCAACCGCGACGGAATCGAGGGATCGTGGGTGGAGAAGGACGTGCCGTTCGACGCGTCGTTGCTGCATGCGGGCGCGAACAGGCTGACGCTTACCGTTCCGGCGGGCGGACTGACCAGCGGGATCTGCTACGACGCGGTGCGGCTGGAACTTGCACCGGCGCAACCGGTGCTCGCGCAGTGAGGCCCACTCACCCAGGGCAATCGCGGAATGCTGGCTATGCTTCGTTCGTCTCTATCTTCGAGCAGCGGGATGGGCAGGCTTGGCTTCTTTGTACTGGCGCTTGGCGTTTGTCGGTTAA
>JAJZDL010000102.1 GCA_021851465.1 Acidobacteriota bacterium | reverse complement strand
CTTGGCGGTGCCTGTTGAATGGAGTGCTTAGAGGCAGACGCCGAAGCTGCCGGCGGAGGCGTGTTCGACCTGTTTGCGGATGTCGGACCACAGGTCGAGGGGCATGCGGAGGAAGACCGCGACGATTGCGGGATCGAACTGGGTGCCGCTACAGCGCGCAATCTCTGCGCGCGCCTGAGCGAAGCCGAGGCCCTTGCGGTAGGGCCGGTCGGAGGTGATGGCGTCGAGCGTGTCTGCGATGGAGAAGATGCGCGCGCCGAGCGGGATCTCATCCCCACGAAGGCCGCGCGGATAGCCGCTGCCATCGAAGTTCTCCTGGTGCGCGTAGACGATCTCGGATGCCTCGCGCAGGAAGGGAATCTTGTGCACCATCTCGTACCCGCGCACGCAGTGCTGGCGCATGGTCTCGGTCTCCCGCGGGGTGAGCGCGCTGCGTTTGAGCAGGATGGAATCAGGGGTGGCGATCTTGCCGATATCGTGCAGAAAAGCCCCCCTCGCAATGATGCGCAGCGCCGCCGGGTCGAGGCCCATCTCGCGCGCCAGGGCGATGGTATAGGCGGTGACGCGGCGGGAGTGCCCTTCGGTCTCTGCGTCGCGCAGGTCGAGCGCGTCGCCCATCGCCTCCAGCGTGATGTCGTAACTCTTCTCGAGGTCGTGCATGGCGGCGCGCAGGCTGCTGGTGCGAAGGCTGACGATCTGCTCCAGGTTCTGGCGGTACGCCGCGTTCTGCTTCAGCAAGCGCCCGTGGTCCAGCGCGCGAGCGACGACATCGAGCAGTTGCGCGCGATCGAAGGGCTTCAGCAGGTAGTCGATAGCGCCCATGCGAAAGGCGTTGGTGGCGACGTGGATATCGTGCAACGCGGTCAGCATAACGACAGGCATGCCGGGATGGTTGCGGCTGATGGCGTTGAGCAGGGTGAGGCCGTCGGCACCGGGCATCATCACATCGGCCAGCACCAGGTCGCAGCCGGGGTCGTCCTGTAAATGGAGCAGGGCCTGTTCGGCGTCGGCCACCGCCGTGACGTCGTACCCATTGCGCCCCAGCATGGCTGCCAGAACGCCGCGCACCGGAGCGTCGTCGTCGACGGCCAGGATGTGCTCCTGCCGTTTGGGGCCGGCTTCGAGCGAGTCGCGCACGTTGGCCATCCGCATCGGCATCGGTTCCTGCTGCGCGTGTACATGCTCCTGTTGCATGGGCCAGTACTCTCCCCGCCTTGAATTCAGAAGGAGTTCCGTTGCTCTTGCACTGCGCCCCTGTGGGTTGAACGACCGGGGGCGCTGCTGTCGCACGGCCTGATACGTCCGTGAGCGGCTCCTCTTTGTCTATCGGCCATCGGGCGCGGACCATCACGCCGCTGCGGGCGTGGCGTTACCTTTTGTTGGCGGGCGTGTCCGCCAGTTTGTCCGCGGAGTGAGTGCGGCGGGCGCGGCGGGCGGTGGCCCAGCCCTCCTTGGTGACCTGGTGCGCGCGGCCGATGGCCAGCGCTCCGTCCGGGACGGGATGGGTGATGCAGGACCCCGCGCCCACATACGCTCCGTCGCCGATGTGGATCGGCGCGACCAGCGTGGAGTCGGAGCCGATGAAGGCCCCGTCGCCGATGGTGGTCGAGTGTTTGCGCGCGCCGTCGTAGTTGCAGGTGATCACACCCGCGCCGACATTGACGCCCGCGCCGATGACCGCGTCGCCCAGATAACTGAGGTGGTTTGCCTTGGAACCGCGGCCCAGCGTGGTCTTCTTGGTCTCGCAGAAGTTGCCAACGTGGGCCTGCTCGCCGATTTTGCTCTCCGGTCGCAGATGCGCGCAGGGGCCAAGGACAGCGCCATCGCCTACCTCGGCACCCTCCAGAATGCAGCCGTTGCGCACCGTGACGCCGTCGCCGAGAGTGGAGCGTTGCACCACGGAGTAGGAGCGGATGCGGCACTCCGAGCCGATGCGGGTTGCGCCCAGAAGCTGCACATATGGCTCGATGACGGTATCTGCGCCGACCTCGACCTCAGCGTCGATGATGCAGGTGTCGGGGCGAAAGATGGTAACGCCTTGCGCCATCAGGCGGCGGGTGGCGGTGGCGCGCATGGCCTCGTCGAGGTGCATCATCTCCGCGATGGTGTTGGCGCCCAGCACCTCGTCGGCGCTCTCCGCCTGCTGCGCCACGACGCGGCGTCCGTCGGCGACCAGCAGCGCGGCCACGTCCGTCAGGTAGAACTCGCCGTGCGCGTTGTCGCTGGAGAGCATCTCGAGTTTGCTGAAGAGCGCCGCAGTCTCGAAGCAGTAGATCCCGGAGTTGATCTCCGGCGCGGCGAGCTGTCCTGGCACGAGCGACCTCTGCTCGACGATGGCGGTGACCTCCGGCGCGGCGGCGGCAGCGCGCAGCACACGACCGTACCCCGTGGGGTCGGCGGGCACCGCGGTCAGGATGGTCATCGCGGCGCGCTCGCGCAGGTGCCTCTCGCAGAGCGCGGCAAGCGTCTCGGCGCGGATCAGCGGTACATCGCCCGATAGCACCAGGAGATGCTTCGGAGGCGGCGCGGCAGAGAGTTCCAGATGCGCCTTGAGCACCTGCATGGCGTGGCCGGTGCCGCGCTGTACCTCTTGTAGCACGAACTGTACGCCGGTCTCGGCAACCGCGGCCTGCACGCGCTCCGCCTCGTGGCCGACGATGCAGTAGATATGGTTGGCCTCGACCAGCGTCTTTGCCGCTTCGATAACGTGCAGCAGAAGCGCGCGTCCGCCAACCTCGTGCAGCACCTTCGGCCGCCTGCTCTTGAGCCGCGTGCCCTTGCCCGCGGCCATGATCGCCACTGCAAAACCTCTTGCATCCATGCCCGCTATCTTCTCACCTCTTAGGGTGGATCGTCTCTGCTTTGTCCTGCGGGCGGGCATACCGTCGCGGGTTGCGACGGGTTGGGTCAGTGGCTCGGCAGCGGAGTGTCGAGGAGGATTTTGATGGCTTGCTGGTAGGACATGGGGGGGACGATCTGATAGTTGGCGGTGTCGTAGACGAGACGCAACTTGACGGTCTTGACCATAAGCGCGCGGATCGTGAGCTGCTCGACGACATGTTGCACAATCCAGCGCTGGTGGCCGAGGTCGATCTGCTGTAGGGTGACGGTGCCGCCCGGGTAGATGTGGGCGAGCAGGCCCCAGCCGATGTTGACCGCGTGGGAGAGGTCGCCGTCGAGGCGAACCAGGCGTCGGCTTTTGGAATCGATCCAGACGCGGCCTTCGAATCCGGTCAGCGGCTCGGATTCGAAGGTGGGCGCCGACCAGGCGGGGTTGGGCTTGAAATCGAGGACGACCAGGGCGGGGCTGCCGGCGGGCTGGTTGGGGAGCTGTGGCTGGCCGGGGGCGTAGCTCCAGATCATGGCATCGGGAACAAGCCGCAGGAGATTGACGCCCATCTGCTTGTTGCTCTGCTCATGGGCGATGTGGCTCGCAAAGCTGTTGGGCGAGGCGAGCAGATCGTTGAGGCGCTTGCGTTCAGCGGCGTCTTCGGATGCGGTGAGTGGGCGTCCGTCGCGCTGGATGACGCGGGCGACTCCGCCTTGCGGAGTCTCGATCTGGTCGCGCAGCCGGTCGCCCTTCTCATCGACGACGTGCAGGTAATAGCGGAGGTAGGAGAGGGGGTGCTGGATCACCAGCGCTTCGTTGTCGGCGCAATCGACCGCCCACGAGCGGGCGGGGATGTCGGGCTGGAAGACGGCGGTGGGAGGGTGCGCGGCCGCTGCCGGGGGCAGCGCCGGGCTGGCAGTTGCAAGTACCAGCGAAGATGCGCCGAGCAGGAGCCAGCGCAATGCGCGACGCCCCGGAGACGAAGGCCGCGGTACCGGATTTTCATTGGATCGGCTTGCGATCTGGGCAGCCGAATCTGCTGCTCTTATCATTTGCAAAAGATGCATCTGCCGCCCTGTAGGTGTGACGCATGAATTACCTCCAGGGTTTTCCCTGTCTGGCGCCTGCGGTGTGAAGCGATGTCGGCTGCTTGGGCCTCTTCTCCATTCAACCTGAGCGCTGTGCCTTTCGTCAAAGCCTTCTCAGGAGCCCGAGGACAGGCGCGGCGGTTTCGCCTTGCCGGTGGTGATCCTGCGCCAGGGATACTGCACCAACCGGACCGCTCCTGTAGTGTGGGATTGGCCCCGCGTTTGCCTTGCAACGCCGGGCTGGGTATAGTTCGGCAAGCACCGTGAATGCAGTTGCGTGCCATTCTTGGCAGCCGGGAGAGAGACAAGCAGATGAATCCAACCGAGGGTTCGACCGTTATCGGCAGGTCCGTCACAATCCGTGGTGAGGTGACGGGCAAAGAGGATTTGTATATGGATGGCGTGGTGGAAGGGACGATCGCGCTGCCCGGGAGCCGACTGACGGTGGGCCCGAATGCGCGCGTGATGGCGGATGTGGACGCGCGGGATGTGGTGGTCTTCGGCGCAATCGAGGGCAATCTCCGCGCCTCGGGGAGGATTGAACTGCGCGCCTCCGCCGTGGTTAATGGAGACATCGTAGCGGCCCGGTTGTCGATCGAGGAGAACGCTGCCATCAAGGGCCGCGTCGATCTCTCGGAGGCAGTGCCGGCGGCGGCTTCGGAACGCCTGCCGGGGATGGAGCGACCGGCCGCGGAGACCGCGGTCTTGAATCTGACCTGAAGATGGAGGCGGAGCGATGGCCAGCTTCTTTGGCGGCAAGGTCAAGGCCAACGGCGCGGCGGACGAGGGACAACGTGTGTCGCGGCATTCCAGCGGATGGGGCCAACTGCTCGCACGAATGCGCGGCGAGGAATCGTTGCGCGTCCTCGATATTGGGCCGACGTCATCGACCAACATCAACTTCATCACCTCGCTGGGGCACAGCATCTATCTGGCGAACCTGGTGGAGGAGGCGGTTCGGAGCGATTGGCTGATTGCTCAGGAGGGCGGCGGGGAGGCGCGCTTCGATGTCGAGCGGTTTCTCGCAACACACCTGGACTTCTCCGGGCGAGGGTTCGACGTGGTTCTGTTCTGGGACACCGCGGACTATCTCCCCGAAGATCTGCTGGAGCCGGTGCTGCATCGCATCCACTCGGTGATGGTGCCGGAAGGGCAGATGCTGGCGTTGTTTCATCCGCCCGCCGGGGCGTCTGCGTCGGCAACGGTAAAGACCACCGGGTTCCACCGCTACCACCTGACTGATCGAAACGAGGTGGACGTACAGCGCGCGGGGGAGTACCCGCTGCTGGCAAGCTATACCAACCGCCAGATCGAGAGGCTGCTCGGCGCGTTTCATTCCTCCCACTTCTATCTCGGCAAGGACAACATGCGCGAGGTTGTGGTTACGCGCTAGTCTAGGTCCGGCCAGAAGGTCCATCCCGGACAATCTGTGGGGCTGGAGAGGCGCGAATCCCCAGACTCAGTTTCGCCGCCTTCCTGAACGAAGCAAGCCAGGGGTGGCTGGACCATGGGATGGATGGAGCATGCGACTGCATCGACGCGTCGAAGATGACGTTGGAAAGCCGGGCGCGGTATCCTTAGAGGATATGGAACGGCGAAGAGTTGGGATACTTGGCGCGACCGGCATGGTCGGCCAGCGGTTTATTCAGTTGCTGAACAGCCATCCGTGGTTTGAGATTGCATGGCTTGCGGCCAGCGAACGCAGCGAGGGCAAGACGTATGGAGAGGCCTGCCGCTGGAAGCTGGACACGCCGCTGCCGCCGCGCATCGCGGCGATGACCGTGATGCCGAATCTGCCGCAGGGAACGCCCGCGGGCGAGCTGCCCAAAATTGTCTTTGCCGCGCTGGACGCGGACATTGCGCGCGAGTTGGAACCGAAGTTTGCGGCGGCGGGCTGCGCGGTGGTGTCGAACTCCAGCGCCTTCCGTATGGCGGAGGATGTGCCGCTGGTGGTGCCGGAGGTGAATGCGGACCATCTGGCGCTGATCGAGCGGCAGAGCTGGCGCAAGGGGCCTTCGCCCGCCAACCGGACGGATGGCTACATCGTCACCAATCCCAACTGCAGCGCAATTGGCCTTGTGCTGGCGCTGAAGCCGCTGGAGGAGAGGTTCGGCATCGAAAGTCTTTTTGTCTCGACGATGCAGGCGGTGAGTGGCGCTGGGTATCCCGGCGTGGCCTCGCTGGACATCCTGGGAAACGTGGTGCCGTTCATCAAGAATGAGGAAGAGAAGCTACAGGAAGAGGTGGGCAAGTTGCTGGGACGGCTTGTCGGCGGACGCGTGCAGGTTCTGGATGCGAAGGTGAGCGCGCACTGCAACCGCGTAGCCGTGGAGGACGGGCACACCGAGTGTGTCAGCATCAAGCTGAAGACGAAGGCGTCGCGCGAGGAGGTTCTGGCGGCGTGGGCGGAGTTTGCTCCGCTTGCGGGACAACGGCTGCCAAGCGCGCCGGACCAGCCCGTTGAATTCGATGCAAGTCCAGACCGGCCACAGCCGCGGCTGGACCGGATGCGCGGGCATGGCATGACTGCGACCGTAGGGCGGCTGCGAGCGTGCAACCTGCTGGACTGGAAGTTCGTCGTGCTCTCGCACAACACAATTCGCGGCGCGGCGGGCGCGGCGGTGTTGAACGCAGAGGTGCTGGCGCGGCTGGGCAAGTTGGAGATGAAAGAACGGTGCGCTGCGCGACCGGACGCGGTGTCGGCATGAGCGGGGCGCGCAAGGTGGAGGAGCGGGTAGGCGAGGCGCGAACTGCTCTCGTGGTGATGAAGTTCGGCGGCACCTCGGTGGAGGACGCGAAAGCGATGCTGCGCACGGCGGCGATTGTGCGCGGACGGCGCGAGCGCGGTCTCAAGCCGGTGGTTGTAGTATCGGCAATGGCCAAAGTGACAGACCAGTTGCTGGCGGCGGGCGCGGCGGCGGGGCGCGGCGACAAGGTGGGCGCGCTGGCGATTGCGGCACGGCTGCGCAACCGGCATCTGGAGACGGCGGCGGACCTGCTGGCCGACGACCTGCTGGCCGGAACCAGAACGGCGATCTGCGCTGAGTTCGATGCGCTGGACGACCTGCTGCGAGGGATTGCCGCGGTGGGCGAGTTGACACCGCGCACCAGCGACAACGTAGTCGGCTTCGGCGAAAGGGTCTCATCCCAGATGGTTGCGGCGGCGTTTGCGCGTCATGGGCTGGGCGGAGCGCATGTGGACGCGCGGAGCTGCATCGTCACCGACGACCACTTCGGCAAGGCTGCGCCGCTGGAGGCAGTCATCGAGGCGAAGCTCACCCAGTTGGTACTGCCGCTGGTGCAGGCCGGGCAGACGCCGGTGCTGGGCGGCTTCATCGGCGCGACCGCCGACGGGATTGCGACGACGCTGGGCCGCGGTGGCAGCGACTACACAGCCGCGCTGGTGGGCGGCGGTCTGCGCGCGGGCGCGATCGAGATTTGGACCGACGTGAACGGCATTATGACCACAGACCCGCGCATCTGCGCCGATGCGCTGCGGGTCAAAACCATCAGCTTCGAGGAGGCGGCGGAGCTTGCGTACTTCGGCGCGAAGGTACTGCATCCGGCCACCATTCTCCCTGCCGTCCAGAAGAACATCCCGGTCTGGGTGCTGAACTCGCGCAACGCGCAGAACGAAGGCACCAAGATCACGGCAATGGCAGCGCCCTGCGCCAGCCCGTTCAAGAGCATCGCAGTCAAGAAGAAGCTGACGATCATCGACATTGTGGCCAGCCGGATGCTGATGTCGCACGGCTATCTGAAGGCCGTCTTCGACGTCTTCGACCGCTTCGAGTGCGCCATCGACATGGTCTCGACCAGCGAGGTGAGCGTCTCGCTGACGGTGGAATCGCACGGACGGCTGGCGGCGATCTGCACGGAGTTGGGCAAGATCGCCGACGTGAAGCTGGAAGGCGGCAAGGCGCTGATCTGCATGGTGGGCGAGGACATTCGCGGACGCAGTGGGATCTCAGGCCGCGTCTTCTCCGCCATCCGGCACATCAACGTGCGCATGATCTCGCAGGGCGCCAGCGAGATCAACATGAGCTTCATGATCGAGGAATCGGACGTGGACGAGGCGGTCCGCGCGCTGCACGCGGAGTTCTTCGCCGAGCCGGACCCAACGGTCTTCGACGTCGAATCGCGCGCGGTCGCAGTCAAGGCATAGTCGATTTCAAGAGAAAGCCCCGGCCTCTGCTGTCCATCGCAAAGGCCGGGGCATGCTGTTGTGCGTTGTTAGTAGTTGCTCGACACCGCATCGTCCGCCGGGGTATCGACGGTGGATGTCATGTACTCATAATCATGCCATCCGGTTGTTGTGGGGTTCGCCCCGGTTGGAGAGATCTCCAGCCGCAGCGCGTCGTACATCACTCCGTTGGCAGTATTGGTCGTCAGAGTCAGCACGTTTTTGCCGCCGGCGGAGACCAGTTCACTCGTCGGAAACTCAAAGACGAGCCACTGATAGTAGCCGGAGAGGCCGCTGCGCACCATGGCATCGCTGTCGTTGCTGCGGTGCCAGATGATCTGGCTTCCGTTCAACGATGCGAAGACATCGCCTTCGGTTGCGGCCAACGCAACCGAGAGATCGACATAACTGCCCTGCGCCATCTGCGCGCTGGTTGTGGCGAAGTTGATAGTCCATGGAGGCACGGTCGTCGTGACTCCGTTGGTCCCGCTTGCGCCGGGAAGGCCCTTAACATAGCTGGGAATGGTGTAGATATAGTTGTCGGTTGTGTCGTTGGAGGCGTCGTACAGGCCGGGGTCGAACTCGCCCCACTGCGTGTAGTTGATCTTCTGCAGGTTGTTGGTGGCCGGGGTGGAGCCGACGGCCGTTGCGTAGTAGTTGACGACGCCGGAGTTGGCGGCGAAGTCCGCCCAGAAGTTCCAGTTGCCCCAGTACTCGCGGTCGTCGCACCCGGAGCAGGAGCCGGCGTTGCCGTAGTTGTTCTCGCCGTGCAGGAACTCGTGCGCCGAGCGGTCCGGCGTGCCGATGGTCCAGATGGGCGAGTAGGTGGCGAAGTTTTCCGGCTTGAAGGTGAGGTTCGGTTTAGTCGTATTGCCCGCGGTGACGGAGATGCCGTCATCGCGCAGCTCGCCCCATTCGCCCAGCACGTATGCGCTGATCCGATATGTGCCTGGGATGACATTGTTGAGGCTTGAGCTTCCACTGGAGTTGCTCGTCGCCCAGTACTGGTATCCGTCGGCCGAATACTGCATGTTCTTGTTCTGATCGCTCAGCACCGCCCATGCGGTATTCGCAGAGCCGGAGCCTGCGCCGGAGATGGTCGGTTGCACGGTGCCGCGCGTGCTGCCCGTGGGCGTATAGCCGGCATTTTTGAGGATGGTGTCGCCGGCGAAGTTCGTCAATGCGCCGGAGATCGAATTCACCGCGTTGCTATACATAGTGGAGGCGGATTTGCCCTCCGAGAACTGGTAGCCGATGGGGCCCCAGATGCGGGTTGTGTTGCCGGTCGTCACATAGCCGGGCGTGCCATTGTCCAGGTGATTGGAGTTCAACTCGCCCATCGCGATGTTCTCGGTGAAGATCAGGTCCTGCTTGGTCGGGCCGCCTTCCCCGGACTCCATGCTGGGAAATATCGTACATGCGCCGAACTGGCTGCCGTAGAGGCAGTGGGCCTGGTGCAGATACTCATAGGTTGAGTAATCGTACTTGGTATAGAACTCGCGGCCCCATCCCGAGGAGGGCAGCGTGAATCCGTGCAGGTCTTCGACGGCGTTCTCGACCGCGCGTCCGGGAGAGCTGGAGCTGAGGTCCGTCTCGGAAGGCAGTGTCAGCGCCCAACCGCCCAGATTGTTCAGCCCGGAGTTGTAGGAGTAGGTGTCGTAGAAATAGTTCCAACTGATGCGGAAGAGGTACTGGAGCTGGCCGAAGGTGCCCTGCGCCGCGCTCGAAGAGTGGTTGGCCACATAGTAGGTCCATACCGTGGGATCGTTGGGAAAGACGACGTAGTGCAAGGTCAACGTCATTGTGCAACTGGAGCTGGTCGGCCAACTGATCCACCAGTCCAGATAGTGGCCTGCATCCAGGTGGTATCCCGCGGTGGGGGTCGAGGAGCTGCCGATTCCCTGGGTCATGCATGTACCGTCGTTGTCCATGTAGAGGCCCTTCGGGTGGCCGTCGCCGCCGGTTTGGGTGAGATCGACCAGATCGTCGCTGGGATAGGCGTTCAGGTACATGCTCCAGATCTCTCCGCCGCCTGGATTGAAGTCCATCGTGAGGGCGCCGTTGGCGATCTTCCA
>JAJZDL010000101.1 GCA_021851465.1 Acidobacteriota bacterium | reverse complement strand
GCGCACCGCAGACTCCAGGACCCCCTCCGGCGGCCCCGCAATCGTCACCACGCTCCGGTTATGCGCCCCGTCCAGCGACCAGTCCAGCAGGCGCACCCCCTCAACACGCATCGCAGCCACAATCGCTGCGACCTTCGCCTCGTCCGTGCCCTCGGAAAAGTTCGGCACGCATTCAATCACTGCATTCGGATTCAGATGCAACGCCATAGCTTCACTTCCACCAACTGTAGCCCAACGTGAACTGCACGCTCGCGTTGATTCCCGGGTTCTTGTCGCCCAGCGACGCACTCGATATATGGATCGCGTTCGCCCCCAGGTCGATCGACCGGTTCGCCCGCGTAAAGTAATGCACCCCCACCCCAAACTGCGGCGTAAAGTTCCACACGCTCGTGTCGGCGTTCGCCCCGTTGTCGCCCAGCGTGCTGTAGCTGAATCCGCCAGTGTTGCCGGGAATCGGGGGCCCGCCGAACGCCGGATACTTGTGGTCGGTCCACAGCACCCCACCCGCGCCCTGCACCCACGGCACAAACCGCCGCGTCCCAGCAAAGTTCCAGCGCAAGAGGATCGGCGTAATGCTCACCCCGCTAAACGTCCCGCCAACAGTAAACGGCGCGGAGCACTGCGCTCCCACTCCGCCCAATGGCCCAGTCGCGACCGTGCAGTTCTGCCGCTGCACCGTCGGCGTATACGACTGCCAGAATGGAAACGCCTCCACCGCGTACTCGAACTCTCCACGCAGAACGCCGTACCCCATCTCCCCGGTCAACACCTTGCCCGCGTGTGCACCCACCATGAAAAACTTGAACCCCCCGCGATCTTCGGTCACGCCAAACCCGCTCTGCACCAGAGCGCCAAAGTCCCAGGGCCGCGCCCCCGCCCGCACCGGGTTCGTAAACGCGCCCCTCGTCCCGTTGGATGCGCTCTGCGCACTCTGCGCACTCGCCACGCTCGCCGTCAACGCCAGCACAATCGCAATTCCACAAAATCTCTTTCTGCAACTCAAATCCATGCTCCGTTCCTTGCCCGGCTTCAACACCACACAGAAGAAGGCCGCCGAAGCTCCGGCGGCCTCTCGACAAACCGCTCCATTCAGCTTATCCCGCGTGCGCCGCCACCGCTGCCTCGTCCATATCGAAGTTGGTGTACACATTCTGCGTGTCGTCCAGCTCCTCCAGCACCTCCAGCAGCCGCATCATCGCCGCCGCCTGCGCACCCTCCAGCCGCTGCTGCGTCGATGCCACCATCGTCACCTCCGCATACTCCGGCGCGATCCCCGCCGCCTTGATCGCCGCCAGAACCGCGTCGAACTCCCGTGGCCCAGTCACCACCTCCCACGTCTCCCCCTCGTCCGAGAGGTCGTCCGCGCCCGCCTCCAGAGCGATCTCCGTCAGCTTGTCCTCGTTCACCTTCGACTTCTCCACCGCGATCACGCCCTTCTTCGCAAACAGGTAGCTCACCGACCCGGACTCCCCCAGGTTCCCGTTGTTCTTCTGGAAGGCATGGCGGATCTCGCTTACCGCCCGGTTCTTGTTGTCCGTCAGCACCTGCACCATGATCGCCACGCCGCCCGGCCCATACCCTTCGTACACAATCTCCTCGTAGCTCAGCCCCTCCAGTTCGCCCGTCCCGCGCTGGATCGCGCGCTTGATGTTCTCCGCCGGCATGTTCTCCGCCTTCGCCGCCAGGATCGCCGTCCGCAGTCGCGGGTTCCCGTCCGGGTCCCCTCCTCCGCCCTTCGCCGCAATCGTGATCTCCTTGATCAGCCGCGTGAAGATCTTCCCCCGCTTGGCGTCGGTCGCGCCCTTCTTGTGCTTGATGGTCGCCCACTTCGAATGGCCTGACATCTCGTCCCTCGTGCTCTCTCAAGTTTGTACTGGCTGGTCCACATCGTCATCAAACTGGCTGGTCTACGGCATCATTCCGGCCCTGAACGCAGTGAAGGGCAAGAATCCCCGTAGCCTCCCTGCCTGTCTCAGCTTGACCGGCCTCTGCTTGACCGCGCAAATCTCCGCGAAACCGCAACGCATCGCCAACCCGCGCAACTGTCGATTCTAGCACGCCAACCCTCCAGCGCCGAACGGAACAGTGCCCAAGGCGCAACCCCTTATCGGGCGCAACCCTTACCCCAAGTCCTTCGCTCGTGCGCTCATCTTCTCCGCTTTGTCCCCCGTCCCATCCGCCGCCAGCAACCCCGCCAGATCCAGCGCCCGCGTCCCCATCGCCAGCTCGCCCGTCGCCGTCCTCGGCCACTCCGCACTCGGACGGTCCCAGTACAGCTCCACCCCATTGCCATCCGGATCGCGCAGATACAGCGCCTCGCTCACCCCATGGTCCGCCGCACCCTCCAGCTCCACCCCAGCGGCGATCAGCCCCTTCAGCGCCCCGCCCAGCTCCGCCCGCGTCGGATACACAATCGCCAGATGATACAGCCCGGTCGAACCCGCCGCTGGCGGCGCGCCCCCCTCGCTCTCCCACGTATTCAGCCCAATATGGTGGTGGTACCCGCCCGCCGACAAAAACGCCGCCGACCGCCCCATCCGCTGCGTCACCTCAAACCCAAGCACGCCGGAATAGAACCCCAGCGCCCGCTCCAGGTCCGCCACCTTCAGATGAACATGCCCAATCCGAGCCCCACCCGCAATCGCCATGCCAATCAGATGCGATCGAACCCCTCTGCGATCCACGCTTCCCGCCTGTACCCAACACTCCCAGGCCCGCCTCTCGACCGCCCACACAACATCTCGACTACGTCGGAGCGGGTACCTTCATCCAACTCATCGGCGAGTCCAACAGGCGATCTTTCTGTAGAGGGCCGATGGACTGCTCTGCGGGAGGAAGCGGCGAACATCGATGATAGGGGCGTTCCCGTCCCACTCCGCTCCGATGTAGACCCTGCTTGTTGCCCTCCTGAAGCGTAAGTGGAGGGCATAGACTGCCCCCCACTCGATTGGGCCACGCATCAGGCGGCAGAGTTGGCTACAATCTGCTCGAACGAGGCCTCAACTAGGCTGGCGCCGCCAACCAGCGCCCCGTCGATGTCGTCCAGTGTGCAGAGGCTGGCTGTGTTCTCCGGCTTCACCGAGCCGCCGTAGAGGATGCGCGTGCTGGCGGCAACCTGCGGTGTGAGCGATCTGGCGATCTGTGCGCGGACGATCTTGTGCGCCTCGTCGGCGATCTCCGGTGTTGCGGTGCGCCCGGTGCCGATGGCCCACACCGGCTCGTAGGCAATCACCAGTGGCCCAGTGCTCGCGGGATCGATTCCAGTCAACGCGACCGAGGTCTGGCGCTCCAGGACCGCAGTGGTCTGGTTGGCCTCGCGCTCGGCCAGCAGTTCCCCCACGCAAACGATGGGGACAAGCCCATGCGCCAGCGCGGACTTCAGCTTCAGGTTTACCGTCTCGTCGGTCTCGTTGAAGTACTGGCGGCGCTCGCTGTGGCCGATCAGGACGTGCGTCACGCCCAGAGCCTTGAGCTGGAGCGGCGAGGTCTCGCCGGTATAGGCTCCCTGGTCCAGCCAGTGCATGTTCTGCGCGGCGACGCGGATTGAAGTGTTGCGCGCCGCTTCAACGACGGCGGGCAGCAGCGTGGGCGATGGGCACAGAACGATCTCTGCGTGGCGATGGGTGGAGGCAAGGGGGATGAAGGCGCGGACGAAGGCAACGGCTTCTTCCGCGGTCTTGTACATCTTCCAGTTGGCTGCGATCAGGGTCTTGCGTCTCGATTCAGGCATGGCTACCAGTATTTCATCCGCGGGCCACCGCTGGAAAGGGCACGACTCGCGGTGCAACTGGTTGAGGGCAGCGCGCAGTCGTATTGCTCAGATCGAAATCCGGGCGCGTGGCTGGCCGGCCCGTCCGCGACTAAACTCAACTCAGCGCTCATCTCCGCGCCGCGAATCGCCATGGATCTGCACGAGAAAATCCGCACCATCCCTGCACTGCCCGGCTGCTACCTGTACAAGAACGCCGAGGGCGCTGTGATCTATGTGGGCAAGGCCAAGAACCTGCGCGCCCGCGTGCGCTCCTACTTTCTGCAGGCGGCGCAGGCCAACGCCAAGACCGGCTCGCTGATGCGCGAGGCGGTGGACATCGAGTACATCACCGTTGGCAACGAGCGAGAGGCGCTGGCGCTCGAGGACAGCCTCATCAAGCAGCGCCAGCCGCGCTTCAACGTCCTGCTGCGCGACGACAAGACCTATCCGTACATTCAACTGACCATGAACGACCGCTTCCCAAAGGTCTTTGTCACGCGGCGTCTGCGCAGGGACGGCTCGGCCTACTTTGGCCCGTACTTTCCCAGCAGCCTGGCGTACCGTCTGGTCGAGCTGATCCATCGCAGCTTCCTCATCCCAAGCTGCAAGGTGGACCTCTCGCGCTACCACCCGCGCGCCTGCCTGCAGTACTACATCAAGCGCTGCCTCGGCCCTTGCGTCGAGGGGCTGACCACGCCGGAGGCGTACAAGCAGGCCATCCACGACGTGCAACTCTTCCTCAACGGCAAGCCCAACGAACTGGAGACATCGTTGACAATGCGCATGGAGGCGGCCGCCGCCGCCGAACTGTACGAACTCGCCGCGCGCCTGCGCGACCAGATCGTCACCCTGCACCAGATGCAGGAGAAGCAGCGCGTCGCCACCGCCGACAACGAGGACGCAGACGTCTTCGGCTTCCACTACGAAAACGGAATGCTTGCGGTCAACCTCTTCCACATGCGAGCGGGCAAGATCGTGGACCGCCGCGAACTCTTCTGGGAGGGCCTGCCGGAGCTGGTCGACCTCGAAAGCGAAGGCTCCGACCAGCTTGGGTCCACCGACGAATTCCACCCCGCGGCCTTCTTCTCTACCCTTCTGAAGCAGGTCTACCTCGGCAACAACTACGTCCCGCGCTCCGTCCTTCTTCCGATCGACTTCCCCGACCGCGCCGTACTGGCCGATCTGCTGAGCGAGCGCACGGGGCATCGCATCGAGATCCTTGCGCCGCAGCGCGGCGAGAAGCGCTCGCTGGTCGATCTCTCCTGCCTCAACGCAAAGCAGTCCTACGACCAGCGCTTCCGCGTGCTGCAGCCGGGCATCGAGGCAATTCAGAGAGCGCTGCAGGACGCTCTAACGCTGGAGAAGCTGCCGCAGCGCATCGAGTGCTTCGACATCTCACACATTCAGGGCGCGCAGACCGTCGCCTCCATGGTCGTGTGGCAGGAAGGAGCGATGCAGAAGTCCGACTACCGCAAGTTCCAGGTGAAGACCGTCGGCGGCGTGGACGATTTCGCCTCCATGCGCGAGGTCGTTGGCCGCCGCTACAAGCGCCTGCTGGAGGAGAAAAAGCCCATGCCCTCGTTGATTCTGATCGATGGCGGAGTGGGCCAACTGCACGCAGCGGCCGCCGCGCTGGCGGAGATCGGCATTCAACCCGGAGTGCCGGAGCAGCCCGCGCTTGCCTCCATCGCAAAACGCGAGGAGTTGCTCTACGTCTACGGGCAGGAGGTGGAGCCCATTGTCCTCGAACGCCGCTCCCCGGTGCTGCATCTGATACAAAAAATTCGCGACGAGAGCCATCGCTTCGCCGTCACCTATCATCGCAAGCGCCGCGAGATGCGCGACCGCGACTCCGTGCTGGACGCAATTCCCGGCGTTGGCCCGCGTACCCGCCAGCGCCTACTGGAGCACTTCGGCAGTGTGCGCGCAATACAACTGGCGGAGGTGGATGCGCTGGCGGCCGTGGTCAACGCAGCCACAGCGGCGCGCATTCGCGAGCACTTCCGTGGCGAACCGCCTGCTGCATAGAGCGGGCCCCAGGAGGAACCATGCGTACTACGTCCCTGTCGCCGCGGCGGAAAGCGTTAACACCCGTAACTGTACGGTCGTCGCCGGAGTTCTCTGCCCATCCCGCAAAATACATCGGCCCAGGCTTTTGGACAGCTCGCGATCGTATCGGCAGGTTAAATGGATGTGAACATTCCTCCCTCCAAAGGCCAGACCGTTACGCACATAATCTCTTCTGACAATGGGAGGGGGATCTTGCAACCCTTCGCGGTGTTCTGTCGTCAAAGTGTAGTATGGTGGATCAGGAAGCGTGCGTGTAAGCGCGTGCGGTGGGCCGGGCAGTCTGAGCATGTTTCGATCTGGATTGCGGTGAACGTGAACCGTTGGAAGAAAATTCGGCTAACTGGCCTCTTGGGGAGCATAGTCTGCCTAGGACTGGCCTGTTGCGTATTCGGCTGGGGGCTGCAATACAAGCTGTCGCTCTACAATCCTCCACCGCCGAACAGCCATCGTCTTCCCACTGGAAAGCTGATCTCTGGAGACGAGCAGTCCAGCACACCGGAGGGCCTGCTTGCAACCCGCATCAAGCCGGTTGCCGAACCCGCATTCCTCGTTCCAACCATTGGTTTCCTGGTTTCGTTTCTGGCCGTTGGCCTGTTGGCTCCGGCAGCTTCGTGCCAAAGGGAGCGGGACGCACGCCGTGCGCGACATCTGGGTCGCAGCATCCTGCCCATCTTCTTTGTGCGTCCCCCTCCTGCCCTCGTATAGCCAACACCACGGTCAATTCCGAGTCATTCGATCCAGTTTATGGCCGGATGAAACAAGGCATGTTCTCCGTCGGAGAATGTGCCTGCCATCGCAGGCCCGCAAAACCAAATTCATATCAAAGGTGCATTCGACTTATGCGAAAGCGAACCTCCACGATCCTCGCAGCGGCAATGGCGTTGCCAGTTCTGGCCGTCATGGTTGCGTGCAATGGCAAAAGCTCACACTCGGATGCGATCGCCGCGGCGATACCAACCGCCCAGGTGGCCACGGCACAGCGCGGAGACATAGCGCACACGTTGAGCCTTGCCGGGCAGTTCCAGCCCTACCAAGTGGTCGATGTTCACCCCAAGGTGACCGGCTACATGGTGAAGATCAACGTGGACATTGGCGACCGGGTGCGCGCAGGGCAGACCCTGGCCGTGCTGGAGGTGCCCGAGTTGAGCGCGCAGTTGAAGGGCACCGTATACGAGGTGCAGCGGACCAAGGACGACCTGCTCCGCGCGCAGCATGAGATCAACCGCGCCGAGGCAACCCACGCGGCCTTGCATGCCGATTATGTACGGCTCCTGGCAACCTCGAAGGCCCAGCCCGGCCTGATCGCGCAACAGGAACTGGACGATGCGCAGGGCAAGGACCTCTCCTCGGCGGCGGAGGTCGACGCAGCCAAGTCCGCGGCGGCGGCCGCGCAGGAGCACGCAGAGGTGGCCAGCGCCGACAACAACAGGGTGCAGGCGCTGCAGGACTATACCAACGTGGTGGCGCCGCTGGATGGCGTGATCATATGGCGTTATGCGGACACCGGAGCGCTGATCCAAAGCGGCTCGAACAACGATGTACAGGACATCCCGATCGTACGGCTTTCGGAGAGCGGCCTGCTGCGCCTCCGTATGCCGGTTCCAGAGAACGATGTTCAGTACGTCCATATCGGCGACACGATGCAGATCCGGGTGGATGCCATTGGCCGTTCCTTTACCGGCAAGGTCGTGCGCTTCACGCGTGAGGTGAACTTCGAGACGCGGACCATGCAGACCGAGGTCGATGTCGAGAACAAAGACCTCTCAATCGATCCCGGCATGTACGCCAATACCGAGATGCGGCTCGCCCACTCAGACAACGTAACGACCATTCCGGTCGATTCCCTGGTGCTCAGCGGGACACAGGAGACCGTCTACGCGCTGGATTCGAGCAATCGCGTTCACATCCGCAACGTGGAGGTAGGGCTGCGCGGATCGACGCTGGCTGAGATCAAGAGCGGCCTTCAGCCGGGCGACCGGGTGATTCTGGGCGACCAGGAGAAGTACTCCGAGGGAGAAGAGGTCTCTCCGATCCTCGTGCATACGCCACCCTCCGAAACTATGCGCGAATCGGGCGGCATGATCGACACGAAAGCGGAAGCAAGCAACGGAGGCGCTCAGTAATGCCAAAATTTGCCCTCCGTTTTCCCTTTTTCATCATCATGCTCTGCCTGATGGTGGCCCTCGTCGGCGTTGTCAATACCCTTCGCATGCCGGTCGATCTCTTTCCCCCGATCGACATGCCCGTGGTGGTGGTTGCCACCTTCTACAACGGAATGCCGCCCGAGCAGATCGAGGCCGACATTACCGATACCTTCGAGCGCTTCTTTACCCTGGGCGCGAACATCGACCACAGCGAATCGCGCTCGCTGACCGGCGTCAGCCTCATCAAGATCTACTTCAAGCCGGGCACCGACCCCAATGCGGCGCTGAGCAACATTGCCAACCTGGCCATGGCGGACCTGCGCCGCCTGCCGCCTGGAACGCTGCCTCCAGTCGTGCTTGGCTTGGATGCTTCGACCCAGCCTGTGTGCCTTATTACGCTCAAGGGAAAAGGGCTGAACGAGACAAGCCTGAAAGACCTGGCACAGTTCCAGTTGCGCAACCAGATATCGAGCGTGCAGGGCGCGTCGGTGCCGCAACCCTTCGGCGGAACGTACCGGCAGATCCAGGTCTACGTCGACCCGTTGAAGATGGAGGCGCGCAACCTCAGCCTCAACGACGTGGTGACGGCGGTCAACAACTCGAACCTGATTCTGCCCGCCGGCGACGTGCGCATCGGCTCCAAGGACTTCAACATCTACGCCAACAGCCAGTTTCCCGACGCCAACTCCATGAACGAGATGCCGCTCAAGTCGGTGGGCAACGCCTCGGTGCTGGTGGCCGACATCGGCAAGGCGGAGGACTCGGGCGCGCTACAGTACAACATCGTGCGCATCGACGGACAACGCTCCGTCTACGTCCCGATCTTCAAGCAGGGTGGCGACAGCAACACCATCACCATCGTCAATGGAATGAGAGAGGCCATCAAGCATCTGGTCGACGTCCCAGATACGCTTAGGACCGCAGTCGCCTTCGACCAGTCGGTGTTCGTAAAGATGGCCATCAAGAACCTGGTCAAGGAGGCCAGCATCGGGCTGGGGCTGACCGGCATCATGATTCTGGTCTTTCTCGGCAGTCCGCGGGCAACCTTCGCCGTGCTGCTGTCGATTCCGCTCTCCGCGCTGGTCTGTCTGCTGCTGACCAATGCCATGGGCGGGTCGATCAACACAATGATCCTCGGCGGTCTAGCCCTTGCCTTCTCCCGCCTTATCGACGACTCCGTGGTCGTCCTGGAGAACATCTTCCGCTATATGGAGATGGGGCATTCGCCACGCGATGCGGCCGAGAAAGGCGGTATGGAGGTCTCCCTTGCCGTTCTGGCGGCAACCTCGACGACCTCGATCGTCTTCTTTCCGGTGAGCTTCCTCTCCGGCATCAGCAAGTACATCTTCACGCCGCTGGCGCTCGGCGTCGTGCTCTCGATCTTCGCATCCTACTTCTTCGCGATGACCGTGGTACCGCTCTACTGCGCCAACTTTATCCGCCTCTCGCACGACGATGAGCACGGAGACGGAGAGAACCAGGGATTTTTCGCGCGTTTCGAACGCAAGTTCAATGAGAAGTTTCAGCACATGCTGAACTGGTATGAGGGCCTGGCGAAGCGCGCAATGCGCCGCCCAGGATTTACCGCTGCAACCATTCTTGGCGGTATTGTCCTCATACTGGCGCTGCTCTTCCCCATTCTGGGGCGGGCCTTCTTTCCCCGCACAGATCCAGGACAGTTCGTCATCGACGTCCACATGCCGAGCGGCACGCGGCTTGGGGTAAGCGACAACTACATCTCCAAGGTCGAAGACATCATACGCAGCGTGGTTAAACCGTCCGACATGGGCATGATCGTCTCCAATATCGGCGTCTATCCCGACCTTTCCTCCATCTTCACCACCAATGCTTCGATGGACACGGCCTTCGTCCAGACCAGCCTGAAAGAGGACCATAGCATCGGCAGCTACGAATACATGCGGCTTGTGCGCGAGAAGCTCTCCCAACAGATGCCCGAACTAGGCACCTATTTCCAGGCGGGCGGCCTGGTGGATGGCGTCATCAACCAGGGCTTGCCTGCCCCGATCGACATTCAGATCAGCTCCATGGACATGGACAGCGCCTATGCTCTTGCCAAAAAACTGGCGAACAAGATCAAGGCGATGCCGAATGTCAGCGACGTCTACATCCCCCAGAACCTCGACTATCCAGGCATTGCGCTGAACATCAACCGCGAAAAGGCCAGCCTCATCGGGCTCTCCGAGCAGGACGTGGTAAACGACGTGATTACCGCCATGACCTCCGACGGCATGATCGCGCCCAGTTACTGGATCGACCCAAAGAGCGGCAACAA
>JAJZDL010000100.1 GCA_021851465.1 Acidobacteriota bacterium | reverse complement strand
CAAACCGCCCGCCGATCCGCTTTCCGACAAATTTTTAGTGATGCCCGCCGCCACCGCCATGTCCACCGCCACGTCCGCCACCGCCGCCATGTCCACCACCGCCGTGTGGCCCACCGCCGCCGCGGGCCTGGGGGCCGCCGCCACCGCGAAATGCCCCGCCACCACCGTATCCGCGACCGCCGCCACCGCCGTACCCGCGACCGCCGTACCCACGACCGTCACCGCCGAAGTAGCGTCCTCCACCGTCGCCGCCGAAGCGATGGTCGCCCCAGCCGTGGCCATAGCCCCAGTTGGCCCACGGGCCCATGCCCAGAAAGATGCCGTTATAGAAGTAGCCCGACCCATAGTACCCGTAAGGCGCGCAGGCATAGGGCGCATAGCCGTAGTAGCCGTAGGAACAGACCGGCGGAACGCCGATGCCGATATTGAACGATGGGCCGCCAATGCCAATGCTGATCTGCGCGTTTGCTGCGGGCGCTGAAGCGAATGCAAGAAGGCTGACCAACGATGCTGCACTCAGAAGAACTCTCGATCCACGCATATTGATCCTCATTTACATACGGTGGCTGCGTCTCCTGGTAGATGCGTTGGATGCTGCGGTCTTCCGTAGTCGCTGGTCTCACCAATCCGGCTGAAAAGAGCGCCTGCATCATAGGACGGCCAATTTTAGAATAGGTTGCCCGGCGCCTTCGGAATAGATTGTCCAGCAAGCAAATATGTCCGAAGTCTGCCTTGGGCAGCGGCTTCGTTATCGCAGGCCGACTTATTGAAATTCAGTGCTTCCAACTATCTCCGTGCGGCTTAAACGAATGCCTTTTAGCCTCAACAAGTTCTATGTCGATCGACCCGCCGCCTCTATCGGTCGATTATTGACCGGCCGTGTCCCATCGGAATGCGTTTGTGGCCTCGTTGGACCGTGAATTCATCCCGACAGCAGTTTGATGTGGCCGGATTGCGGCCTTTTACGCAGAGCGCGCGTCTAAATGTTCGACGGCTTAAGGTCGCGCGCATTGCTCCTGCATGGCACTTTGGTGCGGCGCGGCTCCACAGAGAACGTTGGAGATATTGCACCGGTTTCTGCCTTCCATCCGTCTGGGATCCTGCCCAGGCAGGATCGTACGGCGTCGGGACCACCCAAGGAGATGCACCGAATGTCCGATAGAACCGGCCCTGAAGGCGCTCCAAGGATCCCCCGCATCGCGATCGTTGGCGGCGGCCCCGGTGGGCTGATGACGGCGTATCGACTGCAGCAGCGCTGCTCCATGCCGTTTGAAGCCACCCTCTACGAGGCGAGTTCGCGGCTGGGCGGCAAGATACTCACCAGACAATTCTCGTCTTTGCCCGTGGCGTATGAAGCGGGGGCGGCTGAGCTCTACGACTACTCGCACATCGGGGAAGATCCGCTGCGCGAGCTGATCGACCAGCTCGGGTTGGCGGTCAGGCCGATGAGCGGCTCGTCGGTGGTCATGCACGACCGTGCATTGCGCGACTTCGATGACGTTGGCCGCGCCTATGGAGAGCCGGCCCGGCAGGCGCTGTTGGCGTTCGACGCACGTGCCAAACAATGGACGAACCCGCAGGAGTACTACGACTCCGACTGGGATGAATCCAACGCCGACCCAATGGCGGCCAGGAGCTTTCACGACGAGCTGGCGCAGGTGCCCGACGAGGCCGCGCGCCGCTATCTCCGCACCCTGGTGCACAGCGATCTGGCCACGGAACCGCATCGCACGAGCGCGTCGTACGGCCTGCAGAACTATCTGATGAACGACCCCGGCTATATGCATCTGTACACGATCGTAGGCGGCCTTGAACGGTTGCCGCGGGAGCTGGCGAAGCGTGTCGCAGCCCGGATATTGCTGCGCCAACCGGTGCTGCGCGTGGAACGCACAGCGGACGAGGCCCTGCGCGTTCTCTCTCATCGCCATGGAACGATCGCATCCGAAGAGTACGACTTTGTCGTGGTCGCCCTGCCCAACGCCTGCATCCCGCTGATCGAATGGGGAGGCGATGCACTGGACGAAGCCATGCATCGCCACTGTGTGCATTACGACTATCCGGCCCACTACCTGCGCGTGAGCGTGCTCTTTCGCGAGATGTTCTGGAAGGAGGCGTTTCAGGACTCCTACATGATGCTCGACGCCTTCGGCGGCTGCTGCCTGTACGACGAGTCGTCGCGCAACGGCTGCCCCTCCGCCGGAGTGCTCGGTTGGCTGCTGGCCGGCGACGCTGCCATGATCGCCGGCAATCATGCCGACGAACACTTGGTGCGCATGGCCCTCGATTCCCTGCCATCCTTCCTGCAGCACGGTCGCGAGCTGTTCGTCGAGGGGCAGGTACATCGCTGGATCGGCTCGGTGAACGGCATGCCCGGCGGTTCTCCGGTGCTGGACATGGAGTCGCGCCACATTCCGCAGCCGGCGCAGCCCAACCTCTTCGTAGTCGGCGACTACCTCTTCGACTCCACGCTCAACGGCGTCCTCGACTCCGCCGACTTCGTCGCGGAATGCCTGGCCGAAATGATCGAGGAGCGCTCAAGTTCCCAAAGTACCGAGAGCCTGTACACGGCGGCCTTATGAGCGAGACAAGCCAGGCCATTGTCGGTGCGGGCCATGCCCTCGATCGCGGCATCGGCCATCGCCGTATTCGCTTCGTTGAACGGACCGCGGAGGGCGATCATGTCTTGATGGCCTTCAAGGACCCTGCCCCGCGTTACGCCATCCTGGTCGAGGCCCCTGCGGCGACGGCCCCCGAAGTTGCCGGCAACCTGCCGGGCGACCTGCTGGATGTAACTCTCGTGCCGGCGTCCATCGCGCTGCAAGAGGGGCCGTTGGCGACGAATCAACTTTTCTCAGAGTTGCCGAAGGCCGGAGACGCCCCAGATGTGCCGCGTCCGGTCTCCGTCAAATATCGCGGCATCGAATTAATCTGGCGTCCCGGCCATGCCCTGTTGCAATGCGATCCCGAGCAAACGGAGCCGCTCCTCGCCGCGGTCATCGAGTTCTCTCACTATGAATGCGAACTGCGGCGGATCGAGCGCGAGATCGCCGACGCATGGGCGGACCTGGAGCAAGACAAATCGCTGGCATTCGAGGTGGTTTCCGCCGACCTGCACCGCAGCCAGGCCGTCGGCGCACGCATGAACCGGGTGCTGCAGCGACGGATTCGCCACGCGCGGATTGCACCGCATCTCTGCCAACCGGAGGCGGGCCTTCCAGAAGGCAGCCAGAAGCTGGGCGAAGAACTGCGCGAAAAGGCGCGGATTGAAGCCAGATTGGAGGCCGTCGATGGGCAACTTGAGGTCTTCGAGGGCATCTACGAGATGGGCGGGCAAAGAATGGGCGAGTATCGCGCTGCACAGCAGGAACACGTCCTCGAGTGGATCATCATCGCCCTCTTGGCCGCTGAAATACTGCTGATGCTCGCCCAGGTTCTGTGGAGACAGCGCCTTTAAATTGAAAGGCCCACACTGTGGGCGAACCGCGCTTCTTCGATTGGTTGGGTGCTATGGCCTGAACGGACAGCCGCTGCGCTCAAGACCGAGGGCCGTTTGTGCAATGCCGTTGCCATCCAGTGCCCTTGCACGCTTACGCAGCGTGGCAGTGCTTGGCCTTGCGTCCGCTGCCGCACGGGCATGGATCGTTGCGGCCCGCTTTGGCGGCCTCGGTTCGCCATCTGTCGTCTTCCAGGGCATACCACTGCATGATGCCAGCGGGAGCTTGTCTTGCCTCCAGCAGGCCAGCCATCCTGCGCATCGGCAGATTCACATGCTCGAAGAACATCTTGTATCCGGCGCACAGAAAGTTCAGGCCCGGCTCGCCATCGGGAGTGGTTATGAAGCGGTCCTTGGGACAGCCTCCGTTGCACATGGAGCGCACCTCGCACTCCCGGCAGTAGCGCGGCAGCGTGTCGCGTTTGTCCGTGCCGAACTTGCGCTGCTTCTCCGATCCGACAAGGGCCGCCATGTGGTCTTGCCGGATGTTGCCGAGCTTGAACTCCGGCTCGACGTAATGGTCGCAGGAGTACAGGTCGCCGGTGTGCTCCAGGGCGACCGCATCGCCGCAGGTTGGCGAGAAGACGCAGAGCGTGTACTGGCCCAGGTGCGCCCCCAGCGTTACGTCGAAGAGTTGCACATAGACGCTGCCAACGTCGCGCCGCACCCACTCGTCGAAGATGTCGATTAGAAATCGTCCCAGTTGCTCCGGCTGCACCGACCGCTGGGTGACGTGGTCGCCGGCCTGCAGATAGAGTGGACGCAGCTCGCTGCCCTGCGTTCCCCAGCCCAGGTTGGCCAGCGGGACAAGGTTGGCATTCACCCGCTCGACGATGGGGATGAACTGCATGAACCCGGCCCCCAGTACGTCGCGGAAGAAGCGATAGACCTCCAGTGGATGCCCCACGTTGCCCGCGTGAACGGTGCAGAGAATATTGCACTCGACGCCGTGCTTCTTCAACAGTTCCCAGCCGCGCAGCACCTGGTCGAAGGTCCCTTCTCCTCCCTTGTCCACGCGGTAGAGGTCGTGCATCGCGCGCGGCCCATCCATGCTGAGGCCGACCAGAAAGTTGTGCTGCTTGAGGAACGCGCACCACGCGTCGTCGAGGCGGGTCCCATTGGTCTGGATGCTGTGTTCCACCCGCTGCCCAGGCTTGCGGTACCTCTCGGTCAGCTCGACCGATCGACGGAAGAAGTCGAGGCCCATCAGCGTGGGCTCGCCGCCCTGCCAGGCAATGTTGACCAGCGGGGCCTGTTGCGACTCCAGGAGCTGACGGATGTAGATCTCCAGCAGGTCGTCCGCCATGCGGAACTCGCTGCCCGGATACAGTACCTGCTTGGATAGGTAAAAACAGTACTTGCAGTCGAGATTGCACACGGCGCCGGTCGGCTTTGCCAGAACGTGAAAGTAGGCGGGCGTGTGTGTCGTGCTGCCGGTTGCGCTCAATGTGTCCATATCGGTGGCCCGTCCTGCATCCATTCCACCATGCGATGTCGGTGTGCGAGGCCCCCATCTCCTGCGACAAGGCCGATCGCCCCGGCGGCTACGGGTACAGCGGCGCGGGCACAATCTCCGGCTCCGGCTCGCCCGCCTCGGCCAGCAGATCCTTCAGTTGTGAGCGCAGTTCGGCCGCCTGCGCGCGATACTCGTGGCGTCCGGCAAGGTTGACCAGCTCGTTGGGATCGTCGCGCTGACTGTAGATCTGGTACTCGGTATAGGTCGTTGCGGCGGGCTGCTTGGTATTGCCGGTGACGTCGGCGACGCAGTACGTCCAGTCCGGTGTGCGGATGGCGCGCCCGGTCATCGACTCGCTGATCTGGATGAGCTGCCGGTTGGGCCAACTCTCACGCGCCGCTGGATCGTTGAGCAGGGGCAGCACGCTGTGGCCCTTCCAACTCGGCGGAACGGCAACACCGGCGGCCTCCAGCAGCGTGGGCGCAACGTCGATCAGCCCAACCAGTTCGGGGACCTGCTGCGCGCCGCGGAAGCCCGGCCCGTCGATGAGCAGAGGAACGCGCAGCGAACTGTTGTGGGTGCTGCGCTTGTACTCCTGGTTGCGCGTCATGAAGTGGCATCCGTGGTCGCTGAGGAAGACGAAGATGGTGTTGTCGGCCAGCTTCTCCTCCTCGAGGATGCTGCGCACGCGGCCCACCGAGGCGTCGATGGACTCGATGCATCCGTAGTAGTCCGGCAACTGCGCCTGCCAGGTTCCGGGCAGCGCGCGCATGTCCTCCGCAACCGCCGAGTTGGCAAAGCGCGCGGCCGCTCCATTCGGCGCGATGGGCTGGTGCATGTCGTTCTGCTGGTGCGGTTCAAGCTGCGAGATGACCAGGAAAAACGGCTTCTCCTGCTTCTGGCGCAGGAAGAGCGCGGCGCGGTCGGTGAGAAAATCGACGCGGTACTCGTCCTTGTAGGTAATGGGATTGTTGTCGCGGTCCCATATTGTTCCCGAGTACGGGTGAGAGGTGTGTTCCAGCGCGTTGGCGCCCTCCCAGAAATCGAGAAAGCCGCCGCGGTCCTCAGCCTTCACTGGCCCGTAGCTGCCTCCCTCGGCCGGGTTCTCCAGCGCCAGGTGCCACTTGCCGATGTAGTTCGCTGTGTAGCCCGCCTTGCGCAGCTCGCTCGCAAGCGTAGGCAGGGACTTGTCCAGCTCCATGCCGATGTGCCACACGCCGGTCTCGGTGGCATAGCGGCTGGTGAAGAGAACGGCCCGCGCCGGCGAGCACAAGGGCTGGTTCGTCACCGTCTGGGAGAAATTTTTCCCGCGCGCGGCAAGGGCATCCAGGTTGGGTGTGCGCGTCGAGGTGTTGAGGCGATTGGCGCCGACAAAATCCCAACGAAACTGGTCGGAGATATAGAGAACGATGTTGGGAGGTGTTGTCGGCTTCGCAGGGCCAGCCTTGCTTTGCGCTGCTGCTGCGGCGGCGGGCGCAGCGGCCGCCACCGCAGCGGCAACGGAGCCTTTGAGAAACGACCTGCGGCTTTCCTTGCTCTCTGCCATTGCGGACTCCTGCTCTGAATGTATGTTGCCGGCCCGCTCGATGCATGCATCGGCAACGCCGGGAACGGCAACCGAGCTTCTCATCTTGCCCGCTGCGATTGCTGGCCCGGTTGAATCGCTTCCCTCAATCGAGTTTAGACTCCTTTTCGACATCCACGGGGGGTTGAAGGTCGATCGTGGTCGGAGCGTTGCGGTCGACAGTCAGGGTTTTGTTCGCCGCGTCGTACTTCAGTTCGACGACCTGAATGCTGCTGCGCCTGCCGATGCCGACAAAGTAGAACATGTAGGCGCGGCCTGCGGAGACGATGACCTCCGCATGGTGCCCCACGCCGTTGTCGTCCGCGCCTGTCCCGCGGTCGTTGAGCAGCGTACCCACGCGCGCCCAGTTCAATGCGTCGTCCGAGCGGTACAGCGCCAGGCCGCGCCCGATATCGCGCAACAGCCAGTAGTGGCCCTGCCAGTGGAATGCAACGGGGGCCTCGCCGCCGGTGTCGGAGAGGCCCGCAACTCTGCCGTGGTCCGTCCAGTGGTACAGGTCGGTGCTGTCCGCGTAGTTGCAGGAGGAGCCAGTGGCCTCGTCCTTGTACCACAACCGCCAGGTGCCGTCCGGCAGGTGCAACACGCCGGCGTCGATCACCTTGGGATCGGAGAGCGGCAGCGTAGAGACATACTTCCAGTCCACCAGGTTCTTGCTGGTCAGGTGGATGATGGTGCGCGGATGGTTCCAGTCGTTGAAGATGCCGGGAACGTAGACGAGGTACATGTGGAAGAGGCCGTCGTGTTCCACCACCGCCGGGGCCCAGTAGGTTGCGTCGGGCACGGCGTCTTTGTATACGATGTTGGCGTTGCGCAGGTACTTCCACGTCGCGCCGCCATCGTCCGAGGTGGCGATGCCGATGGGCGAGCCATGCACCCAAGCCACTCCACCCGTAAGCCCCGGCACGTTGGCGCGGCGGCTGGTGTAGAACATGTACCACTTCTTCTGCGCGGGACTCCAGATGATCGTCGGATCGCTGGCCCCGTCGTACACCGGATCGCGGTACAGCGGCTTGGCGGCGACTTTGTCCGCCGTTGCAGGAACGGCTTTTACCTGGGCCAGGGACGGGAGAACGGAACAGCAGGACGATAAAAACAGGACAGCGCCGATCGCAATGGTTCGTTTCATGGGAAATAGGATACAGTTTTTTGCAATGAACTCGATGGAGGCTGGATTGGATTGCCGCAACAGGTTGTGAATGTTGAATGCTCCTCTCCGTGCAGCTTGACGGTAGGATGGAACACGGAGTTTGAATTGGGAGGGACGATGCGGCGACGCGGTCTTCTGTCTGTGGTTGCGATTGCGAGCACACTGCTGTGTGCGGCGATGGGATTGGCGCAGGCGGCACTCCAGCAGCCTGTCGCGACGGCGAGTCCGGCGATGGGTACGGCGGCGAGCACTGCAACGACCATGCTCCTGTGGCCGCAGGGCGCGCCCGGCGCGCTGGGCACGGCGACGGAGGACAAGCCGAGCTTGACGGCGTACCTGCCGGCGTCCAACCCGACGAAGACGGCGGTGGTCATCGCGCCCGGCGGCGGCTATCAGCACCTCTCGATGGTGCATGAGGGGTCCGATGTGGCGGCGTGGCTGAACGCGCGCGGCGTGGCCGCCTTCGTGCTGCAGTACCGCCTGGGCATGAAGTACCACTCGCCGATTGAGATGGAAGACGCACAGCGCGCCATCCGCACCGTACGGGCGCACGCGGCGGAGTATGGCGTGGCAGTGGATCGCATCGGGATCTGGGGCTTCTCCGCGGGTGGCCACCTGGCAGCAACCGCGGGAACGCACTTCGACGCGGGCGACGCGACGTCTACGGATGCGATCGAGCGGCAGAGCAGCCGTCCGGACTTTCTGGTGCTGGCCTATCCGGTGATTACCATGGAGGATCCCTATGTACACAAGGGATCGCGGCTGTATCTGCTCGGGGAGGACCCGACGCAGGCGGAGATGGAGGCGATGTCCGCAGAGCTGCATGTGACCGCGCAGACGCCGCCGACCTTCCTCTTTGCCACCACCGACGACCGTACCGTCCCGGTGATGAACAGTGTGCTGTTCTATGAGGCGCTGGTGAAGGCCGGCGTCCCGGCGGAGATGCATCTCTTCCAGCATGGAGCGCATGGATCGGGGCTGGCGACTGCGAATCCGCAGTTGAGCGTCTGGCCAGACCTGCTGATCAAGTGGATGCGGGAGCGCGGTTACGCGGCCGCTGCGCAGTAAACACCCCTCCATCCTGCACATTGTCTTGACAACGCACGCGGCACGAATCTAGGGTTTCAGGCTGCTGTTTGTTTCTGTCCTGAAGCAAACAGTTGTTTCTGTCCTGAAGCAAACAGTTGTTTCTGTCCTGAAGCAAACAGTTGTTTCTGTCCTGAAGCAAATGGGATTCTGAGACCTCGGAGCAATCCCCATGTCATCTCAATATGCGTCGTCCGCGTTTCTGGCTGCATTTTTTGCGGTTGCGCTCCACGCACAGGCGCCTCCGGCGACGCCCACGTCGCCGGAGGCACCGGAGGCAAGCCGCACGGCGCGGCCTGCGCCCGCACCGCCTCCCAGGATCGTCGCGGACATTCCGGTGAACTACGACGAATCGAAGGTCGGGACGTACATCCTGCCCGACCCGCTGAAGCTAGACAACGGCAAGCCGGTGAAGAACGCGAAGACGTGGGCGGAGAAGCGGCGCCCGGAGATCGTTAAAATCTTCGAGACGCAGCAGTATGGAATCGCGCCGGGAAGACCGGCGGACGAGAGCTTCGAGGCGGTGGACAAGGGGACGCCCGCGCTGAACGGCAAGGCCATTCGCAAGCAGATCACAATCCATCTGTCGAAGGACCCTGCCTGGCCGGAGATTCATCTGCTGGTTTATCTTCCGGCGGCGGCCAAGAAGCCTGTACCGGTCTTCTTCACGATCAATTTTGGCGCAATCCAAAACGCGGTAAACGATCCTGGGATCATTCCGCAAAAGGCCTGGAACCCGAGGACGAACACGCTGACGATGCCGCCGGCGGGCGGCGGGTTTGGGCGGATCGACGTCGGGCCGTTGCTGGACGCGGGGTTTGGCGTGGCGACCTTCGACTACGGCGATGTCGATCCCGATTCTTTGACTGGATTTCCCAACGGAATTCGTGCGCACTACATGGGGCCGGGACAGACGGGCGAGGCGGACCGCGCGCCGGATGCATGGGGATCGATCGCCGCCTGGGCCTGGGGCATGAGCCGCGTCGAGGACTACTTCGAGACGGACCCGGGCATCGACGCAAAGCGAGTGGCCATTCACGGCGTCTCGCGGCTGGGCAAGACCGTGATGTGGGCCGGAGCGCACGACCAACGCTTTGCCGCGGTGATTGCGAGCTGCTCCGGCGAGGGCGGCGCGGCGCTCAGCCGCAGGGACTACGGAGAAACCATTGCGCACCTCACTGCACCGACGCGTTACCCGTACCAGTTCGCGGCCAACTACGCCAAGTATGCGGGCTTCCCGGACACCGCGCCGATGGACGCAAATCTGCTGGTGGCGCTGATCGCGCCGCGCCCGGTGTTGCTACAGACCGGCAGCACCGACTTCTGGTCCGACCCGAAGGGCGAGTTCTTGGCGGCGGTCGCGGCTGGGCCAGTCTATAAGTTGCTCGGCAGGCAGGACCTCGGCACCGATGTGTGGCCGGCGGCGAAGACGCCCCTCTTCAGCAACGGCCTCAACTACTACATGCACGAGGGTGGCCACGGCATGGTGCCCACCGATTGGGACATCTACCTTCAGTTCCTCAAAGCGAACCTTCACCCGGAGCAATAGGCCGCGCCCTGGCAAAGCGATTGGCCACAAC
>JAJZDL010000099.1 GCA_021851465.1 Acidobacteriota bacterium | reverse complement strand
ACCTTCTGAAGCCGTTCGATCGCAGACGTGTGCAGCAGACGATCGAGAAGGTGCGGGCCAGGATCGCCAACCAGGCCGCAGCCGCCGTCCAGTCCGCTCAGACGGATGAGGCGGCCGTAGACGCACCCACCATCGATGCCCGTCTGGACGCGCTTCTAAAGTTGGTCGAGGAGCGCACGCAACCGGTTCGGTCCCACCCGGGAAAGGTGGTTGTCCGCGCGCAGGGACGCCTCCTGCTGGTCGACCAGCGGGAGATATGCTTCGCGTCGATCGAGAACGGCGCCATCAGCGTATTCACTCGCAGCGCGGAGGGCGAATCGAACTGCCGCACCCTGGAGGATCTGATGGACCAGCTCGATCCCCAGGCGTTTTGGAGGGCACACCGGTCGTTTATCGTGAACATTCAGCACATCCGCGAGGTTGTGCCGTGGTTCAAATCCAGCTACCAGTTGCGCATGGACGACCCAAAGAAGACGGAGATCCCGGTGAGCCGCGCGCAGACCAAGCGGCTGCGCGAGCTGTTCAATCTCTGATCTGGGCGGAGAAGGCCGGAGAGCACGCGCGTACAGCCAATTGTGGAACCTCCGACCGGGGCCATGGATGCGACTCAGGGCATTTCTCTGGAGCCGAAGCGATAGACCAGGCCGATGCTGCCGACGGTGGAAAAGACCGATCCAGAGGCGGTTGGCACGGAGCCCCAACGCTGCATCTGGCCATCCACCTTGATGGCGAGGCGGTCGCTGAGATCGTAGTCGAAGCCCGCACCGGGCGAGTAGACGTAGCTGGTGGAGACGATGTAGGTGAAGTGGTTGTAGTTGTATCCGCCCGACTCATAGTTCATCTTGCCGCGTCCAAAGAGGAAATCGCCATAGGGGTGTACGCGATGCCCCAGGAGGAAGTCCAATCGGAGGCCGCCGAGGCCGGCTTTCTCCGAGACGATGGTCCCCTTGTCGATGGGGTAGAGACCGCGCAGCTCCAGTGTGGGACGCATCCCACGACAGGGAGCGAGCGCGAGATCGACGCCGACGGAGACGCCGAGGTTCTTGCCGCCGGAGACCCCGGTGTAGACGCCCGTCAGTGCGCCGAAGGCTGAAAGTTGGTGGACATTGGTTGCAGTCGGCTCGGCCTGCTGCGCTGTGGCAACCAGCGGCCAGCAGGCCGTTGTCAACAGCAGTGCCAGCGTGGGCAGACTCTTCAATTGCTTCATCTCGGTTCCGGCCCTTTGGTCTTGAGTCCCGCAGAACGGTCTTGCGTCCCACGGGACTGAAGAGTGGAACGCATCCCATCTTCTCATCTTGCGGTGCATTCGGGGCGCAAAATTATCCTATCGTCCAGATTATCTCTGTCATTATGGGCATCGACTTATGGGCATCGACGGACCGGAGCAGAGGAAAGCAGCTACACAAATCTCGGATTGCGCTCCTCAAACTGGCGCTGGTGCCAGTAGGGATAGGCGAGGGGAACCTGGCTGGCGGCGTCCAGCCGGACGACCTGTTCCGGTGTCAGGCGCCAACCGACGGCCCCGAGGTTCTGGCGGAGTTGCTGTTCGTTGCGGGCACCGATGATGGCGGAGGAGACGGTCGGGCGGCCAAGCACCCAGTTGAGCGCGATCTGCGGGACGGACTTGCCGGTCTCTTTTGCGATCTCGTCGAGCGCCTCGACCACGGTGTACAAGTGTTCCTCGGGAACCTGCGGGCCGATCTCGCGCACCAGTTGCGATTGCAGCCGGCTGTCTTTGGGGATGCCGGTCTCGCGGCGGATCTTGCCCGTAAGACGGCCCCAGCCGAGCGGGGACCAGACCAGCGCGCCAACGCCCTGGTCCAGCGCCAGCGGCATCAGCTCCCACTCATACTCGCGGCCCACCAACGAGTAGTAGACCTGGTGGCCGACGTAGCGGCCCCAGCCATGGCGCTCGCTGACGGAGAGGGACTTCATCAGTCGCCAGCCGGAGAAGTTGGAACAGGCGATGTAGCGCACCTTGCCCTGCCGGACGAACTGGTCGAGGGTCGAGAGGGTCTCTTCGACTGGGGTCAGCGAGTCGGTCTCGTGCAGGTGGTAGACGTCGATATAGTCGGTGCCCAGGCGCTTCAGCGAGCCTTCGAGCGCCTGGATGAGGTGGTAGCGCGAGGAACCGACGTCGTTCGGGCCAGTGCCGAAGCGGAAGGTGGCCTTGGTGGAGATGAGAACGTCTTCGCGGCGGAGGTGCTTGATCGCTCCGCCGAGGACGGACTCGCTCGCGCCGAAGGAGTAGATGTCGGCGGTGTCGAAGAAGTTGAGGCCGGCGTCCATGCAGATATCGACGATCCTCGTTGCCTCGGCCACGTCCGCGGCCCCCCACGCCTTGAAGAACTCGTCCTTGTGCCCGCCGAATGTTCCGCAGCCGAAGCAAAGCTCCGGCACCTTGATTCCCGATCTGCCCAGTTGTCGGTATTCCATGGTATTTATGATGCACCTGCGTTCCCGGAAGGTTCAATGGGCGCCTGCGGAAGAGCGCCCGAAGGAGCGCGCCGCCGAGATTGTTCCCCGGAGGCATCGGGAGGCGATAGACTCTTGTGCAGGTGAACCGGATGGCGACGAAGCGGAAGAAGCAGGGAGCGTACATGATCTCGGCGGTGGCGGAGATGTATGAGATCCATCCGCAGACGCTGCGCCTGTACGAGCGCGAGGGGCTGCTGCTGCCCAGCCGCAGCGAGGGCAACACACGGCTGTACACCGACGAGGACCTGGAGCGTCTGGAGTTCATCCTGAACCTGGCGCGCGACCTTGGCGTGAACATCGCTGGGATCGCGATCGTGCTGCAGATGCGCGAACGCATGGAAGAGATGAACCGGCAGATGCAGGGCTTCGTCGATTATGTGCGGACGGAGATGCTGGCGCGGATGCATCTGCAGCAACAGCAGCCAGTCGCGGGGTTGGTTCCGATGCCGCGAGCACCGATCGTTCCTCAGAAAGACCCGGCGCAGAAAGATCCGGCGGGGAAGGGGCATCCAGACAGGGCCGCTATGTTGCCGGGCAAGGCAACGCCGTTGAAGGGCACGGTGGGCAACGGGAAGAGCGCGGCCAGAACGCCGAAGGCCAGAGCAACTTTCTCGTAGGGGCCTGCGGACGAAGCGCCTTTGAGTGGGCGTACAAACGAGAGCAGTGGCGTCCTACGGCGAGTCGAGCGTCTTCCCCAGCCTGCATCCTGTTTCAACCTGCGCGGTATTCGGCGTCTTTGCCATGCGAGTCGAGCGGGTGGTAGCCTGAAAATGCCGGTCTACATTGGCAATTTGGATTGGCAATCTGGCTTGACGATCTGGCAATTTTGGAGTGACACACACACATGCAGACGAGTTATAACGGGATTCCCGTACCGGCAAATGGCAAGGCCATCGAATATGCAAACGGCACCTACACAGTTCCAGATCATCCGATCATTCCATTCATAGAGGGCGACGGCACTGGGCGCGACATCTGGCGGGCCTCCAAGCGCGCCTTCGACGCGGCGGTGGAGAAGGCGTACGGCGGCAAGCGGCGCGTGGAGTGGTACGAGGTGCTGGCCGGCGAGAAGAGCTATCGCAAGACCGGAGAGTGGCTGCCCGACGATACGGTGAAGGCGACGATGGACTTTCGCGTGTCGATCAAGGGGCCGCTGACGACCCCGATCGGGGGTGGAATTCGCAGCCTGAACGTTGCCCTGCGGCAGTTGATGGACCTGTACCAGTGCATCCGCCCGGTGAAGTACTACGCGGGCGTGCCCAGCCCGGTGAAGCACCCGGAGAGGCTGGACATCGTGATCTTCCGCGAGAACACGGAGGACATCTACGCGGGGATCGAGTTTCGCGAGGGGACTCCGGAGGCTGCGAAGATGATCTCGTTTGTGAACGACGAGATGTTGAAGGGCACCAAGAAGCGGGTGCGGCTGGACTCGGGCGTGGGCATCAAGCCGATCTCGATTACCGGTTCGAAGCGGCTGGTGCGCGCAGCGATCGCGTTTGCGCTGAAGGAAGGCCGCAAGACCGTGACACTGGTCCACAAGGGAAACATCCAGAAGTTTACCGAGGGCGCCTTCCGCGAGTGGGGCTATGAGGTGGCGACCCAGGAGTTCCGCGCGCAGACCGTGACCGAGCGCGAGAGCTGGATCCTGGGCAACCTGGAGGCGAACCCGAAGTTGACGGCGGAGGAGAATGCAGCGCTGATTGAACCGGGGATCGAGTTTGCGTCGAAGGAGTTTGGCGAGGCGGTGGTGGCCGAGGTGAAGGAAGTTCTGGCGAGCATCGGCGAGACGCACGGCGGCGGCAAATGGAAGCAGAAGGTGCTGGTGAACGACCGCATTGCCGACTCGATCTTTCAGCAGATCATCCTGCGTCCGGGGGACTACTCAGTGCTGGCGACGACCAACCTGAACGGCGACTACATCTCGGACGCGGCGGCGGCGCAGGTGGGCGGGCTTGGCATCGCGCCGGGTGGAAACGTCGGCGACGGCTACGCAGTCTTCGAGGCGACGCATGGGACGGCACCGAAGTACGCGGACAGGGACGTGATCAATCCCGGTTCGGTAATGCTCTCCGGCGTGATGCTCTTCGATTTTCTGGGATGGACGGAGGCGGCGCGCCTGATCGAACGCTCGATGGAGAAGACGATTGCGCAGAAGTTTGTGACGTACGACTTCGAGCGGTCGATGGAGGGCGCAACCAAGGCCAAGACCAGCGAGTTTGCGACGCGGATGATCGAGAACATGTGACACGCGTCACGGCCACGCGAACGCCAGGCGACGAGAATAACCATGCACTATTACGAGAAGCGGTGGGCGAAGGGAAGAGACGGATGCGGAAGAAGGTAACGGTTGTGGGTTCGGGGAATGTGGGGGCGACGACAGCGCACTGGATCGCGGCGAAGGAGCTGGCGGATGTGGTGTTGCTGGATGTGATCGAGGGCGTGCCGCAGGGCAAGGGGCTGGACCTGGCGGAGGCGATGCCGATCGCAAAACAGGATGTGTCGATCATTGGCACAAACGACTACGCGGAGACTGCGAACTCGGATGTGGTGGTGATCACGGCAGGGATCGCGCGCAAGCCGGGGATGAGCCGCGACGACCTGTTGAATACGAACTTCAAGATCATGAGCGACGTGGTGTCGAAGGTGGTGGCCCTGTCTCCGCAGACAATTCTGATTGTGGTGTCGAACCCACTGGATGCGATGGCGCAGACGGCGTACAAGCAATCGGGGCTGCCGCGCGAGCGCGTGATCGGGATGGCAGGCGTGCTGGATTCGGCGCGCTTCCGCACGTTCATCGCGCAGGAGCTGCGCGTGTCGGTGGAGAATGTGACGGCGTTCGTGCTGGGCGGGCATGGGGACACCATGGTGCCGCTCTCGCGCTACTCCAGCGTGGCGGGGATTCCGATCACCGAACTGATTGCGCCGGAGCGGCTGGAGGCGATGGTGCAGCGCACGCGCGATGGCGGCGCGGAGATTGTGAAGTACCTGAAGACGGGCAGCGCGTACTATGCGCCCTCTGCCGCGACGACCGAGATGGTCGAGGCGATCCTGAAAGACAAGAAAAAGATCCTGCCGTGCGCGGCCTATCTGGAGGGCGAGTACGGGATCTCAGGGCTGTACATCGGGGTGCCGTGCAAGCTGGGCGCGGGAGGCATCGAACAGATCGTCGAGATCAAGCTGACGGCGCAGGAGCAGGCCGCATTGCAGAAGAGCGCGGACTCCGTGAAGGAGTTGTGCTCGGTGATTGGGATGGCGTAGGACGCGTTCTCGTTGCGATGGGCATCGTATTCCGTGCGAAAAATACGGGGCCCTTCGCTATCGAGAGACGCACTCTGGATGACAACTCAATATTCGATGGGGTTGGGAAGAACCCTTTGGCACGGATGTGCTCGAGTGGCGGCGTGCCTGGAGATTCGCCCCATGACGATGCGCATGGAGGGTGACGCGCGGCACACGGTGCGCGTGGAGTGCGGGATATAATTTTTTTGTTGCCATGCGGCAGCCTGGACTGCACCTTTGTCGATGTTCCAGGAATTCGTTGAGATTTGTATGTTGCACCTCGTTCGTAGAGAGAAAGAAGTTTCGATGCCGTCCAGTTCCAGAGGCAACAGAGTACAGAATGCAGCCATAGCGCAACGCGTGATGAGTGGGGAAGAAGCGGCCGCGCTGATCCAGCCCGGCTGGCAGATCGGGATGAGCGGCTTTACCGGCTCGGGATACCCGAAGGCCGTGCCGATGGCCTTGGCGCGGCGCATCACGGATGCGCACCTGCGCGGGCAGAGATTCAAGGTGAACGTCTTCACCGGTGCATCGACCGGGCCGGAGTTGGATGGCGCGCTGGCCATGGTGGGCGGGATGCAGATGCGCCTGCCGTACCAGTCGGACCCCATCACACGCAAGCTGATCAACGCCGGCGAGATGCAGTACACGGACATGCATCTGAGCCAGGTGGGGCAGATCGTGGAGTACGGATTTCTGGGCAAACTCGACCTGGCGCTGATCGAGGTGACGGCGGTGCTGGAAGATGGTCGGGTGGTTCCGAGCACGTCGGTGGGCAACAACCAGACCTGGATCGACTGCGCGGAGAAGGTGATTCTGGAGGTCAACTCGGCGCAGCCGATGGAACTGGAGGGGATGCACGATCTCTACTACGGCCTGGGGCGCCCGCCGTATCGAGACCCGATTCCGCTGACCTCGGTGAGCCAGCGGATTGGGGAGCCGTACCTGAGAATCCCCGTGGAGAAGGTGATCGGCGTGGTGCATACCGACTCGACGGACCGCTCCAGCCCGTTCAAGGCGCCGGATGAGAACTCGCGGAAGATTGCGGCAAACATTCTGGAGTTTCTGGACAACGAGGTGAAGAAGGGCCGCCTTCCGCCCTCGCTGCTGCCGCTGCAATCCGGGGTGGGCAACATTGCCAACGCGGTCCTGTATGGGTTGGAGAAGGGGCCGTTCAACGACCTGACCGCGTATACGGAGGTCATCCAGGACGGCCTGGTCAGCCTGTTGCAGTCGGGCAAGATGATCAGCGCGTCGGCTACGGCGTTCTCGCTGAGCCCCGACGGGACCGCGCAGGTGATGCCGCGCATCGGCGAGTTCCGCGACCGCATTGTGCTGCGCTCGCAGGAGATCTCGAACCATCCGGGGATCATCCGCCGGCTGGGCGTGATCGCCATGAACGGCATGATCGAGGCGGACATCTACGGCAACGTGAACTCGACGCACATCATGGGATCGAGCATCATGAACGGCATCGGCGGCTCGGGCGATTTTGCGCGCAACGGGTTCCTCTCGATCTTCATGGCTCCATCGACGGCGCAGCATGGGACGATCTCGACGATTGTGCCGATGGTTTCGCATGTGGACCACACCGAGCACGACGTATCGGTGGTGGTGACGGAGCAGGGGCTGGCGGACCTGCGCGGGCTTTCGCCAACGCAGCGGGCCCGGCTCATCATCGAGAACTGCTCGCATCCGGAGTATCGCGCGGCGCTGCAGGACTACTACAACCGCTCGTACAGACTTGCCGGCGGAAAGCACACACCGCACCTGCTGGCCGAGAGCCTGAGCTGGCACAGCCGCTACCAGCGCACCGGCAAGATGCTTCGGCAGGAGACGGAGTAATCGAGCAAGATTGCAGGCAGCGGCTTCGCAAGCGAAGAATCACTGCAAAACGCATGGGCCTCTCCACAATGGAGGGGCCCATGCGTTTTGCGTGAATTGCGGAGTTGACTAGGCTTTGACGACGGCGCCATCGACGACCTTGACGGGATCGAGGAAGGGCATCGAGGCGCGCAGTTGCGCGCCGATGATCTCGATGGGATGGACCGCCTCGGCGGCGCGGATGCGGGTGAACTCCTTGCGTCCTGTCTCGTTCTCCGCGATGAAGCGCTTGGCAAAGCTGCCGTCCTGGATCTCGTCGAGCAGCTTGCGCATGGCGGCCTTGGTTTCTGCTGTGACGATGCGCGGGCCTGCGACGTAGTCTCCCCACTCGGCGGTGTCGGAGATGGAGTGACGCATGTATGCAAGGCCGCCGCGGTAGATGAGATCGACGATGAGCTTGAGTTCGTGGCAGACCTCGAAGTATGCCAGCTCGGGCTGGTATCCGGCCTCGGTGAGCACCTCGAATCCCGCTTTGATGGAGGCCGCAATGCCGCCGCAGAGCACGGCCTGCTCGCCGAAGAGGTCGGTCTCGGTCTCCTCGGTGAAGGTGGTCTGCAGGACCCCGGCGCGGGTCGCTCCGATGCCCTTGGCGTAGCTGAGCGCGAGCGCCAGTGCGGTGCCGCTGGCGTCCTGCTCGACGGCGACCAGCGCGGGGACTCCGCCGCCTTCGGTGAAGACCTCTCGCACGCGATGGCCGGGCGCCTTGGGCGCGACCAAGGACACGTCGACGCCCGCGGGCGGAGTAATGGTGCGGAAGCGGATGTTGAAGCCGTGCGCGAACATCAGCGTTGCGTTGGGCTTCATGTTGGGCGCGATCTCGGCATGGTAGACCTTCGCCGCAGTCTGGTCGGGCGTGAGGTTCATGATGACATCGGCCCACTTGCTGACCTCGGCGACGGTGCCGACGACCAGGCCGGCGGCGCGCGCGCGGGCCGCGTTGGGCGAGTCGGCGCGCAGGCCGACGCGGACATCGACGCCGGAGTCCTTCAGGTTGAGTGCGTGGGCGTGGCCCTGCGAGCCGTAGCCGATGATGGCGACTTTCTTCGCCTGAATGAGAGAGAGGTCTGCGTCTGCGTCGTGATACGTCTTTGCCATGTTGGTTGGTTTTCCTTTACTTGTAATGGTAGCTGAAATGAAGAATGCAGCGCGCGACGGCGTCAGGCCTTGGCGGTGGATCTGGGCCTGGCCGAGGAATCGCCGCTGCCGTTGGCCTGGCCCAGGGCCTTGAGGACGCGGCTGGTGTGCTTGCCGCGGCGCATGGCCATGCGGCCCGTGCGCGAGACTTCGAGGATGGTGTAGTTGGACTCGCGCAGGACCTGGACGAGGCCCTCGATCTTGCTGGAGCTTCCGGTCATCTCCAGCATGATCGAGTCGGTGGCGAGATCGACGACGCGGGCGCGGAAGACGTTGGCCAGCTCGAAGATCTGGGAGCGGGAGTGCAGGCCGTTGGGCGCGTTGGGGCCGGCGGCGACCTTGATGAGGCACAGCTCGCGGATGACGGCTTCGCTGCGGCCCACCTCATCGACATCGACGGTGATTTCGAGTTTATAGAGCGAAGCGCGGATGCGGTCGGCGGCGTGCTCGGGGGCCTCGCAGACGATGGTCATGCGCGAGGTGTCCGGCTGTTCGCTCTCGCCGACGGTGAGCGAGACGATGTTAATGCTGAGTCGGCGAAAGAGCGATGCAACGCGAGTGAGGACGCCGGGCTTGTCTTGAACGAGGGCTACGAAGGTGTGGAGCATGGGGGTATGTCCTTGTGATCTGTTGCTAGTTAGTTTCTGCGGGTTGAAGTGGCCCGAGCTTTAGGTATTTTGGAAATGTCTGATGAAAGTTCTCAGCTTCCTTTAGTAACCACGAAAACTGTTCCATCCACTTTCCCTTGTCATTGAAATCTGCCATTTTTGATACTTTGATTCTGCTGGCCTTCTTCCCCGGCAGTTCCATCCACTTAGCTTGCTCCCCAAGTTCACCTTCAATTTCTTCTTTATGTGTCAAAAGTTGGGCGTAGAGAGCTTTATTGTTATAGATATAGACTTCGCAACCGATGACACTTTTAACAGAATTGATTGTGAGAGACATGCAGGCTTCAGCACTTCCTATGCTGATGTATGCCCAATGCTGGGGAGATGGCTTTTGCAAGTTAATAGTTGACTTCTTCTCAAGAGCAAATCTCTTGAATTGTGTCCAGAACTCGAGTTGATTGAGGTTCGTCTCGCTCAATGTACCCGGTTCGGATGATTCCTTGACTGCTCTCGCCCAATCGTTCGGCTTACAAATGATTTCAAATTTAGGGGCATATGGCGATTCGCCTATCTGCCATAACTCAATTTTAAGCAGATAGAATTCAATACCATCTACTGTATGTTCATTTAACCAATCAACTGCTTTTCGATGTTCCTCACGCACATCCCTAACAACCCAAATAGCAACGTTCGCTGCATGGCCAGAAGCGTATGTAATGAGTTTTCCGAGATGATCGTGATCCGTAATCTCAAGTTGGTTCTCAATGACAATTTTCTTCTTGCTATTTTCTTCCTCGGCGAGGATGTCAACATTGAAATTGCCAACCTTGGCTTCTGTTTTTATCAAGACAATTTCGTAACCAATCTCATCTCCAAGCAATCGGAGATTCCCCTCTTGAGAGAGCCAACTGGTGAAGTCATTGGCTTCATGCTTCCATTCTTCCCGGAGGTCGATTTTCTTTAACTTTCCTAGAGACATTAGTTTGCTCCATCACTCGTATAGCGGGCTATTCGTCCTCGGGGAGTTCGATGAGGGGGTTGGGGGTGGGGCG
>JAJZDL010000098.1 GCA_021851465.1 Acidobacteriota bacterium | reverse complement strand
CTGGTTGCCCGGTAAACCACCAGTCCAGCATTGGACGAGTATAGCATCGGGAAGTGAGCGGCGCGGTGGGCGAGGCCGCACGCTGCTGTCGGTTGGCTGTGGGTTGGAGGATGGATGGATTGCGGGATTGGCCTACATTCGGATTGCTTGGAGGCATGGATTGGTGCGGGCGGCATGGGTGCGGATAGAATAGGACGACCGGGTACCGAGTGAACGCCGGGCGAGTCCAACATGCAGGGCCAAGGTGCAGGAGATGGACAGCGGCTCGTTCGCAAGTTCGGTACATGGCCTGTGTTGGACGACGGAAGCGAGAGACAACTTTTGAGATTTGCGAATTGGAAGTGCTGGAAGTGGGAGTCTGGGAAGTCGGTGCGGGCCGGGTTGGTCGATGGCAAGCGGCAGCGCGGCATCGTGTGTGCGCTGGCTGCGATGCTCGTTTTGGCGGGCGCGGCGTGGGGACAGGTGCCGGTGCCGCACTACCAGGGGCAGGTGGAGGCGCCGCTGCCGCAGCCGGTGATGCCCATGCCTCCGGCGATCACGCCCAACGGCACGGTGGTGGAGACGGCGATCGTCCGCGTGAACGACCAGATCATCGACAATAGCGACTACCAGCGCGCGCAGCAGCAGTTGTTGGAGGATGCGCAGCGGCAGAACATGGCTCCGGAGCAGTTGGCGGAGCAGCAGAAGAACCTTTTGCGCGACATGATCGACCAGCAGCTTCTGCTCTCGCGGGGCAAGGAGCTGGACATCAATGTGGACGCGGCCGTGGTGCGGCAACTGGACGACATCCGCAAGAAGAACCACTTCGACACGATGGACGACCTGGAGAAGGCGGTGCGCCAGTCGGGCATCTCGTATGAGGACTTCAAGGCGAACATCAAGAACCAGTTGATCAGCCAGCAGGTGGTGGGCAAGGAGGTCGGGCAGACCCTGCGGCTGACGGCCTCCGAGGAGCAGGCGTACTACGAGAAGCACAAGCAGGACTATGCGGTTCCGGAGCAGGTCCGGCTGAGCGAGATCCTGATCCCAACCCCGGACGACGCGAGCGACGCGCAGGTTGCGCAGGCGCAGGCCAAGGCGGACGACGTAGAGGCAAAGTTGAAGGCGGGAGCGAGCTTCGACACGCTGGCCAAGCAGGTCTCCGGCGGGCAGACGGCAGACGCGGGCGGGGACCTTGGCGAGTTCCAGCGGGGGACGCTGGCGAAGGTGCTGGAGGACGCGACGTTTTCGCTGAAGCCAGGCGAGTGGACTGCGCCGATCCGCACGCGGCAGGGGTTTGTGGTGTTGAAGGTGACGGAGCACACGGAGGCGGGGATACAGCCGTTGAGCGCTGTGGACCAGCAGGTGCAGGACGCGATCTATCGCGAGGCGATTCAGCCTGCGCTGCGCAAGTACCTGACGGACCTGCGGGCGCGGGCGGCCATTGTGGTTGCGCCGGGCTATGTGGACACAGGCTCAAGCCCGAAGGAGACGCAGCCGCAGTACGTCAGCGCAACGACGACGGTGGTGAAGAAGAAGAAGGTCGAAAAAGCGCGGCTGGAGAGCGGTCCGAAGACGAATGCGGCGACTGGCCCTGGCGCGGCGGCCCCTGCTGTGCAACCGGGGAGTCCCAGTGCAGGAACGAACGCAGCGCAGACCACCGCGGCAGGAGCAACCGCTGCGAAGACGAAGAAGGTGGCCACGGGCAAGAAGCGCAAGAAGATCCGGCGGGAGAAGATCCGTTTCGGGCAGGCCCCGCAGAATTCTCTTCCGGCAGCATCGGAGGAGACGGCGTCGGCTGGCACGGACCAGGGCGCGGGCGGCGTGGCCAGCGCACTGGATACGCCGGGCGCGGCGATCGCGCCGATCGACCAGACGACGGACATCGCCGATGGGGAGAGCCCTCTCGCTCCCAAGCCGACGGTTCGGAAGAAGACGCGGTACAGCGACCTTGCGCCGATCATGGACAAGGAGAAGGCGGCGGAGAAGGCAGCGAAGGCGGCGAAGGCAAAGCAGGAGGCCGCACTGGTGCCTGTGACGCAGCCGGCGGCTGCGAATGTCGCCGACCCGATGCAGGCCGCGCCGCTGGGCCCGCGTGAGGCCACAACGACGAAGAAGGCCAAGAAGAAGCGGGTGAAGGGCGCGCCGAAGGAGCGGATTCAGGCGAAGCCGCCTGCGCCGCCCGCGCCCGCGCCGGTGGCAACCCCAATTCCGCCGAAGAGCATTCGCGTCAACGGGGAGCCGGTTGTGGCCCCTGCACCGACCGACCTGCCACCCGTTACCCTTCCCGCGGACGCGCAGCCGGGCACATCGGCGAGTTCGGCGTCGGCACCGGCGCAGTAGTCTCTACGCCGGCGCGGGTGGCCGCGTCTCCTCATTTTTTGAGGTGGGCGCGGGCGGAGGTATGCTGGCAGCATGAAAGATTTTTATGCAGCGGACGCGGCGCGGTTCGAGGGCGCGGCGGTGACGACGTTTTTTGCGGTCTCGTCGCTGTCGGCGCGGGAGAAGAAGACGGGTGGCGGACAGTATCTGGCGCTGACCCTGAGCGACAAGAGCGGGTCGATCGACGCGAAGATGTGGGACGATATTGCGTCTGCGGCGGAGACGTGCAGCGAGGGTTGCTACGTCAAGGTGCAGGGGAAGGTGTCGAAGTACCAGGGGAAGTGGCAGATCACGCTGTCGAAGATGCGGCTGGCGGCAGAGTCCGAGGTGGAGACGGCGGACTTTGTGCCGACAACCAAGTTCGACATCGGCGAGATGTGGACGGAGTTGCGCGGCCATGTCGACGAGTTCAAGAACGCCGAGCTGCGGCGGTTGGTCTTTGCCTTCCTCGACGACGAGACGATTGGCGCGGCGTACCGCGCGGCCCCGGCGGCGAAGGTGCTGCACCATGCTTGGGTCGGCGGGCTGCTGGAGCATGTGGTGGCGCTGGTGCGCGTGTGCCGCGCGACGGCGCCGTTCTATCCCGAGGTGGATCGGGACCTGCTGGTGACGGGGGCGGTGCTGCACGACATCGGCAAGGTGCGGGAGCTGTACTGGGGCACGACGTTCGGGTACACGCTGGAGGGGCAGATGATCGGGCACATCTCGATTGCGCAGGGGATGCTGCGCGAGAAGGTGGCTGGACTGCCTGGTTTTCCCGAGAGACTGCGGGTGCTGGTGGAGCACATGATTTTGAGCCACCACGGGCGGTACGAGTTCGGCTCGCCGAAGCTGCCGATGACGCCGGAGGCGATGCTGCTGAGCGCGCTGGACGATTTAGAGGCGAAGTTCGCGGCGATGCGGCGGGAGTTCTCGGCAGCGGAGGCGTCGGGCAAGAAGGCGGATGAGACGACCGAGTGGGTGCGCAGCATGGACCGGCCGCTGCTGAACTCGATGGCGTATTTGGGCGAGAAGTAGTTGCCCGACGCCATGGGGCTGCTGCGCGAGGCTGTATGGTCGCTGCCGCCGCAACGGCGAAGTGCGCGGCTTGTGCGCAGCACGAGCGGTGCTGCTACAGCAGCCAGAGGCTGAGGCGGAAGGCGAACCACGCAGCAGTATAGGCCAGGACGCTCATGTAGACGAACTGAAAGATGGGCCAGCGCCAACTGTTGGTCTCTCGCTTGACGGTGGTGAGCGTGGAGGCGCACTGCATGGCCAGGGCGAAGAAGACGAGCAGGGAGATGGCCCCGGCGAGGCCGATGGAGTGGCGCAGCGCGATGCCGACCTGTGGCGTCTGGTAGAGGGTGCCCAGCGTGCTGACAACGGTCTCTCTTGCGACGAAGGCGGTGAGCAGGGCGACGCCGACGTTGCGGTTGAGGCCGAGGGGACGGAGGGCCGGTTCCATTGCGTTGCCGATGGAGCCAAGGTAGCTGTCTCCGATGGGGCTGAGTTGGCCGTGGTGCATGGGGAAGTTGGCCAGCACCCAGACGGCGAGGCTGACGAAGACGATGATGGTGCCGACCTGTTTGACGAAGATGCGCGCGCGGTCGAGGAGGTTGATGCCGAGGGAGTGCCAGAGTGGCAGGCGATACTCGGGCAGCTCGATTGCGAAGGCCGAGTCGTCTTTTCGCAAGAGGGAGAAGTGGAGCAGGCGCGAGGTGACGAGCGCGGCGACCATTCCGATGGCGTAGAGGCCCATCATGGCGCAGGCGCGCAGGCCGAGGAACTGTCCGACGACGGGGCGGTCGGGAATGAACGCGGCGATGATCATGGTGTAGAGGGGCAGGCGCGCGGAGCAGGTCATGAACGGGGCGACGAGGATGGTTGTGAGGCGGTCGCGGCGAGAGGAGATGGTGCGCGTGGCCATGATGGCGGGCACGGCGCAGGCGTAGGCGGAGAGCAGGGGGAGGAAGGAGCGCCCGCTGAGGCCGAAGCGGTACATGGTGCGGTCTGCGATGACGGCGGCGCGGGCCATGTAGCCGGTGTCCTCCAGCAGGGCGATGACCAGGAAGAGGAGCAGGATGAGCGGCAGGTAGGTGAGCACGGAGACGACGCCGGCCCACAGACCGTCGATGAGAAGCGAGTGGAGAATGCCTGCGGGAATCAACCTGCCGGCAAAGACTCCGAGCCTGGTCAAGCCATCCTGGAAGAGGTCGCTGGCCGGTGCGGCGACGCGGAAGACGGTCTGGAAGACGCCGAGGGTGACGATGAAGAAGAGCACGGGGCCGAAGATGGGATGGAGCGCGACGCGGTCGATGCGGCGCGACCAGGAGGAGGGCAACGGGCGGCGATAGAGGCCCTCGTTCTCGATCTCGGATTTGCCGCGCGGACATCCGATCTGTCTCGGCTCGACGTGGGGCTGCATGACGGGCAGCAGAGGGGCCTTGGGAGTGGCGGTCTTTGCGCCGACAAAACGGCGGACGGCATCCATGCCGCTGCCGGTGCTCGCGCTGACCATGGCGACGGGCGCGTTGAGGGTCTGGGCGAGAGAGAGCGGGTCGAGATAGCCATGGCGCGCAGCCAGGACATCCACCATATTGACCACCACGAGGGTGGGCAGCTTGTGCGCGATGACCTGCCGGGCGAGGGCCATCTGGCGCGGGAGCTGGGTTGCATCGAGGATGAGGAGGACGGCCTCGGGCGGCACCTGGCCCTCGATCTGGCCGCGCAGAGCGCGCACGGCGATGCGCTGGTCCTCGGATGCCGTCTCCGACTCGTCGCCATCGAGGCTCCAGACGCCGGGCAGGTCGAGGAGCTTTGCGCGCGTTCCTTTGATCTGTCCTTCGTGCTGTTCGACGGTGACGCCGGAGTAGTTGCCAACCTTCTGGCGCAGACCGGTGAGCCGGTTGAAGACGGTGGACTTGCCGACATTGGGCGGGCCAACGATCGCGACTGTGCGGAAGCCGGGCACTCAGCCTTCCATCCGGACGGAGATCTGGGCCGCCGTCCCGCGGCGCAGGGCGACGTCGGCATCGTCCACGCGGTAGATGGAGAGCGCGCCGCCAGAGACGCGGCGCACCAGCTCCACATGCGCGCCGGGGCAGAAGCCCATGCAACGCAGGTAGCAGAGGTGCGGATCGTCCGCCATCTTGGCGATGAGGGCGTGGTCGCCGGGGACGAGATCGGAGAGCGGGATAGTCTGCTGCGTCATACGTCGAGAACCCTTTCAGCCGAAGAAAACTGCTGAAAACCGTCTACTTGGATTGTATATAGGACTAAATAAGTCGTCAATTCAGGAGGGTGAAACCGTCCCTGCAAATCCTGAATCTATCTTACTAACAGGCGCGGCTGGATTGCGGAATTCACAGGGATGAGGCGGCGGATTGCCATGCTACTGTGAAGGTGCAGTGGCGAGTTTATTCAACGGCGAGCGCGAGGGTTCGGAACGAGCGAAGCGGGCGTGGAGGCGCAGACGGACGGAGCGGCTGCGCGGAAGCGATGTACTGCATGGGCCGGTGTACCGCACGCGACGCCTTGCCGCTCGGGCGACGTTTGTGGTGCTGCTTGGACTGTCCTCGCTCTTCGGGGTGATGTGCGGGTTGATGCTGGTGTACTCGATCGACCTGCCGCAGATCGAGGAGTTGGAGCGGTACCGTCCGGAGGCGACGACGGAGCTGTTGGACATCCACGGGCGGGAGATAGGGTCGTTTGCGCTGGAGCGGCGGGTGGTGTTGCCGTACGGAGCGTTTCCGCCGGTGCTTCGGCAGGCCGTCATCTCGATCGAGGACAAGACGTTCGAGCGGAACTGGGGGGTGAACCTGGTGCGCGCGGTGGGCGCGGCGTGGCGGGACATCCACTCGCGGAGCCGGGCGCAGGGATCCTCGACGCTGACCATGCAGTTGGCGCGGAACCTTTTTTTATCGAATGAGAAGACGTATGGGCGGAAGCTGCAGGAGATCCTGCTGGCGATGCAGATCGAGCGCGCCTTTACGAAGGACCAGATCTTTCAGATGTATGCCAACCAGATCTATCTGGGGCATGGGACGTATGGGTTCGAGGCGGCGTCGGAGTACTACTTCAGCAAGCCGGTTGGCGAGTTGACGCTGCCGGAGGCTGCGCTGCTGGCTGCTCTGCCGAAGGGCGCTGAGTCCTACTCGCCGATCAACCATCCGGAGCGGGCGCTGGCTCGGCGGAACCTAGTGCTGCGCGAGATGCTGGGCGACGGCAAGATCACGCGGGCGCAGGAGCAGGCGGCCGAGGCGATGCCGCTGGGGCTGAAGATCGAGCCGCCGCCGAACTCGGAGGCACCGTACTTTGTGGAGGAGGTGCGGCAGCAACTGGAGAAGGAGTATGGGACCGATGAGGTGCAGGGCGCGGGATTGAAGGTCTACACCACACTCGATCTGGATCTGCAACGTGTGGCCAACAAGGCGGTGCTGGACGGGACGGCTGCGTATGAGCGCCGGCATGGGTGGAAGGGGCACCTGTTCAACGCGGCGGCGGCGGGGATGGATCTGGATGCGTACCGGCACCCGGACTGGGCGCAGGCGATCCAGCGGGGCGGGTACTATCACGCGCTGGTGACGGAGGTCGCGCCGGCGCGTGTAGTGGTAAAGATCGGAGCGACGGGCGCGGTGCTGACCCCGGCGGACTGGGCGTGGACGCAGAGGGTGTCTGCCGCCGACTTTTTGACGGTGGGCGATGTGGTGTATGTACGGCTGGGCGAGAACTCGGCGGACGGAGTGCAGCACGCGGAGCTGGAGCAGGACTCCGGCGTGCAGGCGTCGATGATGGCGGTGGACAACTCGAACGGCGAGGTGCTGGCGATGGTGGGCGGACGGGACTTCGCGCTCTCGCAGTTCAACCGCGCGACGCAATCGGAGCGGGAGGTTGGGTCGTCGTTCAAGCCGTATGTGTATACCACGGCGATCGAGGCGGGCGCGAAGCCGACCGACATCATCGTAGACGGGCCGGTGAGCTTTTATACGCCGAATGGGCCGTACACGCCGCACAACTACGAGGGCGACTACAAGGGCGCGATGACGCTGCTCGATGCGTTTGCCGAGTCGCGCAACATCCCCGCGTTGAAGCTGGCGGACAAAGTGGGCATTCGCGCGGTGATCGCGACGGCGCATCGCTTTGGCGTGACGAGCAACATCCCGGAGTTTCTGCCGGTGGCCATCGGCGCCGCGGACATCTCTCTGGAGGAGCAGGTTGGGGCGTACAGCGTCTTTCCCGACGACGGGATACGCATTGCGCCGCACACGATTCGCCGGGTGGTGCGGGCGGACGGGATGTCGATGGACGAGCCGCCGCCCGCGGTGGACGAGGTAATCTCGGTGGAGACGGCGCGGGAGATGATGCAACTGCTGGAGGCGGTTGCGCAGCACGGCACGGGCGCGGAGGCGGCGGCACTGAAGCATCCGCTGGGTGGCAAGACGGGAACGACCAACGACTATACGGATGCGTGGTTCATCGGGTTCTCGCCATCGGTGACGTGCGGGACGTGGATCGGCTACGACGACCGGCAGACGCTGGGCGAGAAGGAGACCGGCGCGCGCGCGGCGCTGCCGATGTGGATGGACTTCATGCGGGCGGCGATCGCGGGCAAACCGAATGAGGCGTTCCCGACCGGCAATGCGCCGAAGAAGGAGCTGGATGTTCCGCCGCCGCTCGCGCCGGGCACGCCGGTGGTGAAGGCGGTTCCCAAGGCGCCGCAGCAGGAGGCAGACCCGGACGCGATCGACCCGGACGACAATGCCACGCCGAAGGGCACGGCGAGTTCACCGCCGCAATAATTGGTTCAGGCAACACGATTGAAGATTTCAGGCCACGGAATGACAAATCCCGGCTGAATCAATGGCCTACCGCAGACCAGGGCACGCGACGAGTGGGGCGCGCGGAGCATGCTTGCTATCGCTGTCTGGCTCTCTTAAGCTTGGAGGGAGCGTCGAACCACTATTGTGTCTTCTTTAAGTCGATCTTCCCCATTCCGCCGTCCTGCTTCTGTTGCGCCGCAATGCGTGGCGATGGCGGCGATGCGACAGTTGGCGATAACGGTGTGTGGGCTTGCGATGTTGCTTGTGGCGCATGCACCTGGGCCCGCGGCGGTGGCGCAGGTCCCTGCAAGCTCGAGCGCATCGGGTTCTTCTTCCTCCAGCGCGCCCGGCTCGCAGGCGGAAGACACCACGCCACGGGCGCGCATTGTGCAGCCGGAGGAGGCGGGCTCGGCGATCACGCTGGAGACCAGCGAGCCGCTCTTCTATATAGCGTCCGGGCTGAACGCCTGCGGATACGATACTGGCCTGGCCGATTCCAATCCCGTGCGGCAGAAGGTGCGCGACGAGATCAACGCAGCGCTGGCGGATTCCGCCACGGCGCGCGATGCGCGCGACGCGCTGTGCACCTTCATCCGGCTGCATGCGCTGGTGGACCCGGCGCGCGACGTGGCGCAGTACATCTCTCTCTCTCTGTATCTGACGGCGCCGCCTGCGTTGGCCCCCTCGGCGGAGATTCCCGACCTTCCGCCGGACTCGACGCAGGTGATCGAGGTGCTGCCGGTGCTGCGTGCCTTCGGCGATGCGGTGCATCTGCACGCGATCTGGTACGCGCACCGGCCGGAGTACGATGCGCTGGTGGACCACATCCACGACCCGCTGACGAAGATGATCCTCGACGCCAACCTGTACATGCACCTTCCGGCGAGCAACTACGACGGGCGTCGCTTTATGGTCCTGCTGGAGCCGATGCTTGCGCCGTCGGTGACGAACGCGCGCTACGATGGACTGGACTCGGCGGTGGTCGTCTCGCCGCGCGCCGATCCGCCGGATTCGGTGCCGATGGACCTGATCCGCCACACCTATCTTCACTTTACGGTGGAGCCCTTGGTGTATCCGCGCGCCGCCGCGATGAGCCGCCTGATTCCGCTGCTGAAGACTGTGCAGGACGCCCCGCTGGAGGCGCTGTACAAATCCGACATTGGCGCACTGGTCACCGAGTGCCTGATCAAGGCCATCGAGGCGCGGACGATGGAGACCGGCGTTGCAGTGCCGGCGAAGCCCGCGTTGCTGAAGGATCGCGCCATCCAGGAGCAGTACACGTTTGCGCTGGAGACATACAACCGCCAGGTTGCGGCCGTGCGGCAGCGCAAGGTCGAGCTCGACATGCGGCAGGGCTGGGTCCTGGTCGATTACTTCTACCAACAGCTCGGTATCATGGAGAGGTCGGACGGCAACCTGAAGGACGAGATCGGCCCGATGATCTACGGCATGGACGTCGATAGCGAACGGCACCACATTCAGCAGATCGCCTTTCTGCCCGCAGGCTCCGGCGAAGACGTGCTGCGCCATGCACCGCGTCCGCTGGCGGGCCTCGACCTGGCCGAGAGCAAGCTGATGAAGGGCGACATCAACGGCGCCGCTGCGCTGGCCGAAGAGGCGCTCAAGACCGACCCAAACAACGCCGAGGCACACTTTCTGCTGGGCCGGATGGACCTGATGCAGGGCGATGCGGATGGCGCGCTGCAGCAACTGACGCTGGCGGTGCATCTCTCGCACGATCCGCGCACGATCGCATGGGCGCACATCTATCTGGGCCGGATGTACGACATCGCGCTGGATCCGGACGACCCGGAGCGCATCCTGCCGCAACGCGAGAAGGCGCTTGCCGAGTACCGCGCCGCGCTGGCCAACCGCGACAGCCAGATCGACACGAAGGCCGCCGCCGAAGCGGGCATCAAGGCGCCGTTTACGCTGCCCAAGCACGCCGCAATATCCTCCGGGCAGGAAGGCGCGGCTCCCGCGGACGACCAGCCGCTGGATCCGACCGGCAAGGCCGAGAAGGAAGCCTACCGTCCATCCGCGACAGAGTAGGTGCGCGTGCGCGGCGCGGGCGGCGCAATGCAGACGATTATTTTGGCGCTGGGTTGTGCCAGCGTCCGCCCGGTGGAAGGATGGCATCTGCCTGCTTTGGCCCCCAGCCTCCGCGCTTGTAGAGATGCGCGCGGCCGTGTTTGCGCAGCACCGGATCGACCACGGCCCAGGCTGTCTCGACGGCGTCCTGACGGGTGAACAGAGCACCGTTGCCGATCATGGCGTCTCCCAGCAGGCGTTCGTAGGGGGACTCCTGGCCGACCAGTT
>JAJZDL010000097.1 GCA_021851465.1 Acidobacteriota bacterium | reverse complement strand
TCGCGGCGGCCGAGGGTTTTAGGGCGGGCCTTCAGCCCGCGGACGGGTTTGTTGCGGCCTCCTGGGCCTTCGGCCCAGGCTAGGATAGGGCGCGCCGTTGGCGCTCTGCCTGGGTGGCTTGAGCAGGGTGCGATTGCCTGGGCGGGCTTGCGGATCGTCGGTTGTCTATTGTCAATAAGTTACAGGCAATCTCCTTGTTCTCGATGTGTGTTGCGCGGCGCTTTCGGGCCGGGTGGTGCGATCGACTACGGTTCAGTTTCGATCTACAAGTTCTATTTTACCAAGTGGAGGGAAACTACTATGCCAACTTTTTGGGGATATTTTTGGGGTGGAAGTGTTTTGGTTTGTGGTGGTTGATGGATTTTGGGGCGAGGTGGGGGGTTGACAGGGTTGCGGGGGTGGGGGAAAGGGCAGAGGCAAAGGCAGAGGCAGAGGCAGAGGCAAACGCAAAGGCAAAAGCAAAGGCAGAGGCTGGAGATTATTTGGAGAACGGGGCGGGCGGTTGTGGTTTGGCGAGAGAGCGTCGGGGTCCTTCGACTCCGCCTCCCGCGATGAGGCTGCGGGAGGCTCCGCTCAGGATGACAGGCTGGTGGGGTGGGGGCAGCGTGGGCAAAGGCAAAAGCGAAATGCGGGGATTCTTCGCTGCGCTCAGAATGACAATTCATAAAGAAGGCTGCGGTCAGGATGACAAGGCATAGGGTGTGGGAGCATGGGATGACGGCAGTGGTGGGGGGCTGCGCTCGCTCGGGAGGACGGTAGTGTAGGAGGTGGCACCATCGTTGAGATAGGGATGCAGTTTCAAGGGGGCGGTTCTCCATGGCTGTATTTTGCCGGGTGCCGTAATTGGTCCTGTAGATCTTCAGCGATGGCACGGAAAGCGGCCAAGTTTTCTTTGACACAATACCGACTGATTGGTATGGTGGCAATTAGTCGGTATAAAGGTAGGGATAGAGAGATGGTTCAGCAACGAAATTCGAGAGTCTCGACGCGGCCGCAGAACCAGTCCAAGACAAGGCTGCTGGATGCAGCGCTGCATCTGATCCGCGCCCAGGGCTACTCCGCCACGACGGTGGATGAGATATGCCACGAGGCGGGCGTGACCAAGGGCAGCTTCTTCCACCACTTCGAGAGCAAGGACGATCTGGCGCTGGCCGCGGTCGCATACTGGCGGTCCAGGACGGAGGGATCCTTTGCCGAGGCACCCTACCATGCAGCCCAGGACCCGCTGGACCGGCTGCTGGGGTATCTGGACTTTCGGGCTGCAAGCGTCCGCGGCGAGCTGGCCGAGTACACCTGTCTGCTCGGCACTCTGGTACAGGAGACCTACGCCACTCATCCCGCGATCCGTGGCGCCTGCGAGCAGGCGTTGTCGGCCCATATTGACGAGCTGGCGTGCGATATCGAGGCAGCGAAGGCGCTGTATGCACCGGATGCGCCGTGGAGCGCGCAGAGCGTTGGCGGCTTGATTCAGGCCGTGTTGCAGGGGTCCTTCATCTTTGCCAAGGCGGACCTGAGCCCTGTAGCCGTACGCCAGAACCTGGAGCATCTGCGCCGCTACCTGCTCCTTCTATTTCACTCGGGCGCGCATGCGGAGCCAAAGAAAGAAGAGCATCGCCGACCGTCACTGGATCCCAGTCCGATTAAGCAATCTCGTCAGCAGACAAGCCCGTATCCCAAGTCGGCGGAGCAGTCCGCAGAGGAACCGAAGGCGGAGATCGAACCAGAGGAGGAACACAACATTCAGCGCAGCCACTACACGGATTGAGGGCCGCAACCTTGTTCCCTGGCGAACGGCTGATGACCGGTACCGGCGTGATATACGGGTCCGGCGTTTCTTAAACGCGATTGAGGAGGAATACTATGGTCGATCTGCAAAGCAACTCGCGCATCACGCCGTTTCTCCGGTTCGACTCGAATGCAGAAGAAGCGGTGGACTTCTATATCGGGGTCTTCAAGAACTCGCGGCGGCTGAGCGAGCTGCGCAACACCTCCACGGACGACCCCCGCGTTGTAGCGAGAGGCAGCGTTCTTACGATCGGCTTTGAGCTGGACGGGCAGAGGATGACCGCGCTCAATGGCGGCCCGGCACACAAGTTCACCGAGGCCATCTCCTTCGTCGTGCGCTGCGACACGCAGGACGAGATTGACTATCGCTGGATCGACCGGCTCATTGCGGTAGCCAGCGCCGAAGGGCGCGTTTAGGCTTGCGCTTTCCGCGCCGCCAGGTGCCGCGTCTCGATTGGTGCCGACAGGTAGGCCTTGATGACCCGTCGCGTCTGCGCCTGCCGTGGTGTTGGGGGTTTTGGTTGCGGCTGCTTCGTAGCCATCGTGGTACTCCTCTTCTGCTAATTTACTCCCAAAAGCGTGGTTGAAAGCGTCGAATGCGTTCCCCTCGCCAAACATTCTGGCGTGGCCGGGCATGTTTGCATCGGAGTCTTTGGCATATCTGTCGAAGGCCGAGCGTACCTCGTTCGGCTTGCCGTCCAACGTCCGGATCATTGCACTGCTGGACGAAGCTCTCGGATGGAGGCAGCGAGAGTCAGTGCGGCTGGCTGAAAGATCGGTTCGGCCTTTCGTGGCAGATCGTGCCGGCGCGCCTGCCGGAACTCATCCGGCACCCCAAGGCGATGCAGGCCATGATGGGGATGAAGAAGCTCGACGTTGCGGAGCTGGAGCGCGCCGCGCAATTGTAAACGGCGGCAACCTTTAGCGGCGGCGCCATGTCCTATAGAGAACAGACTCAACTCCCGGTGCGGGAGAAGATGAGGTTCCACGCAGCGCGCGATTGCGCGTGGAGCGCGTTGCGCGACCAGCATCTGCAAGCCCACGGGGAGCCATGACAGAAGAGAAGAATGACGGACTGGAGGCCTGCAAAGCACCGGCGCAGCCAGCCGATGCACCGGCCAATCCGCCGCAGAGTTCTGCGCCCGCTGGGAGTTCCGCATCGGACGGACTGAGCAGCGAGGAGGCGCGCCGCCGCCTTGCGAAAGACGGGCCCAATGCAATGCCGGACACGTCGGCGCATCCCTTGCGCGATGCGCTGGCGAAGTTCTGGGCGCCGGTGCCGTGGTTGCTGGAAGCCGCAATTGTGCTTCAGATCGTCCTGCACAAATATGCGGAGGCGGCGGTCATTGCGGGGCTCCTTGTCTTCAATGCGGCGCTGAGCTACTTTCAGGAGGGCCGCGCGCAGGCCACGCTCGCCGCGTTGAAGAAGCGCCTTGCGCTGAATGCGTCGGTGCGGCGCGATGGCGCGTGGAAGACGATTCCGGCTGCGGAGCTGGTATGCGCCGACGTGGTGAAGCTGTCGCTGGGCGGAGTGGTGGCCGCCGACGTGCATCTGGTCGACGGCTCCGTTCTGCTCGACCAGTCGATGCTGACCGGCGAATCGCTGCCCATTGAAGCGGGCGCGGGAGCCGATACTTATGCCGGTGCGCTGGTGCGTCGCGGCGAGGCGACGGCGGTGGTGACGGCGACCGGCGCGCGCACCAAGTTCGGGCGCACGGCGGAGCTGGTGCGCACGGCCCACGCGGTCAGTTCACAGCAGAAGGCCGTGTTGCGGATCATCCGCAATCTCTCGATCTTCAATGCCGGGGTCATCGTGCTGATGGGGACCTACGCGTATCTGCATTCGATGCCGTGGAGCGAGACCATACCGCTGTTGCTGACGGCCATCCTGGCGGCGATCCCAGTCGCATTGCCCGCGACGTTTACGCTGGCGGCGGCGCTGGGCGCACGTTCGCTGGCAAAACTCGGCGTTCTGCCGACGCGCCTCTCCGCCGTCGATGAGGCCGCTACCATCGACGTCCTCTGCTCGGACAAGACGGGGACGCTCACCCTCAACGCTCTCTCTGTGACCAGCGTGCGCCCGCTGCCCGGCTACGACGAGGCGCAGGTTCTTGGGCTGGCCGCGCTGGCCAGCTCCGATGGTGGAGAGGACTCGGTCGATAAGGCCATTCGCGAGGCTGCCTCGCAGAAGCTGGCATCCGACCTGCCGAAGCTCAACAACTTCGTTCCCTTCGACCCGGCCAAGAAGATCTCCGAGGCCACGGCGAGCGATGCGCGGGGCGGCCAGGAGCGCATCGTCAAGGGGGCGTATCTGGCGGTTGCCGGACTTGCGGCAGCGGCCCCCACGGCGGCCGCGATCGCAGACGAGCTGGAGAAGCAAGGCTTTCGGGTCCTGGCGGTGGCCGCGGGCGCCGCGGACGCGATGCAGATGGTCGGCTTTATCGCGCTGAGCGACCCTCCGCGCAGCGACTCGTCGTCGCTGATCGCGGAGTTGAAGGGGCTGGGCGTGCGCACCGTGATGGTGACGGGCGACGCTCCGGAGACGGCGGGAATCGTCGCGCATCTGGTCGGACTGGACGGGCCTGTGTGCCCTCCGGGCGCGGTTCCCGACGCGGTCAAGCCGCAGGACTACGCGGTCTTTGCAAGCGTTCTTCCCGAAGGAAAGTTCAACCTGGTCAAGGCATTTCAGAAGAACGGCCACACGGTCGGGATGTGCGGCGATGGGGCGAACGACGCGCCCGCGCTGCGCCAGGCGCAGATCGGCATTGCGGTCTCGACGGCGACCGATGTGGCGAAGTCGGCGGCGGGCGTTGTGCTGACCGAAGCGGGGCTGGGCGGCATCGTTGCCGCCGTCAAAGAGGGCAGGACGACGTTTCAGCGCATTCTGACCTACACGTTGAACTCGATGGTCAAAAAGATTGCGCAACTGCTTGTGCTGGCAGTCGGCCTCGCGATGACTGGACATGCGATCCTGACCCCGATGCTGATGATCATCCTGATGTTCACAGGGGACTTCATGAGTATGTCGCTGACGACGGACAGAGTGAGGCCGTCGGCGATGCCGAACACCTGGAAGATCGGCAAGATCACCCTCGCAGGAACGCTGCTGGGGACCTGTTATCTCGCGTTCTGCACCGCGGTGCTGGCCTATGGGCAGTTTGGGCTGCACCTCGGCATCGGCGCGCTCCGAACTCTCACGATCGTCTCGATCAACAATGGCAGCCAGTTCACGATCTTCGCCATCCGCGAACACAGGCACATGTGGGGACGGCGACCGAGCGCATGGCTTGTCCTCACCAGCGTGGCTGGGGTGTTGACCATCTCGACGATGGCCTACTGCGGAGTTGCGATGACGCCTCTACCGCTCTCGGTGTTGGCGGGTGCGTTTGCAGCGGCTGCGGTGTATGGCCTGGTTCTCGACGCAGTGAAGATCCCCGTCTTCACGCGCCTGCAACTCTCATAGAGCACCGTTCCCATGCCTGCGACGAGCGCCCTCACAGCGCAAGGGCTGCGCGCGCGGCTTCGAGGACCTGCTCGACCTCGGCGGCGCCGTGGGCGGCGCCGACGAAGGCGGCCTCGAACTGGCTGGGCGGCAGCCAGACACCCGACTGCAACATGCGCCGGTGGAAGCGCGCAAAGGAGGCGGTGTCGGAGGCGCTCGCCGAGGCGAAGTCCGTCACCGGCCCGGCGGTAAAGAACCAGGTGAACATCGAGCCGACGCGGTTTGCGGTGAGCGGAACTCCTGCCTCGCGCGCCAGATCGGCGACCCCCTCGGCGATGCCGCGGGTGGTTCGTTCCAGTTGCGGGTAGATCTCGCCCTCATGCGCGATGAGGTGCGCGAGGGTGGCGATTCCGGCGGCCATGGCGAGCGGATTGCCGCTGAGCGTTCCGGCCTGATAGACCGGGCCGAGCGGCGCAAGCCGGTCCATCACGTCGGCGCGGCCTCCGAAGGCGCCGCAGGGCAGGCCGCCGCCGAGGATCTTGCCCAGCGTAGTCAGGTCGGGCTTGATGCCGTAGATCTGCTGCGCGCCGCCCAGCGAGAGGCGGAAGCCGGTCATCACCTCGTCGAGGACCAGCAGCGCGCCTTGCTCGGTGGCGATTCGCCGCAGGCCTTCGAGGAAGCCGGGGGCGGGCGGAATCGTTCCCGCGTTGCCGACGACAGGCTCGACCAGGATGCAGGCGATCCGCGCCGGATGCGCGGCGAAGGCCGCCTCCACCGCGGGCAGATCGTTATAGGGCAGGGCCAGCGTGTGCTGCGCCGTCTCCGCCGGGACGCCCGCGGAGCCGGGAATGCCCAGAGTCGCCACGCCCGAACCCGCCTTGACCAGCAGAGCGTCTGCGTGGCCGTGGTAGCAGCCCTCGAACTTGACGACGAAGTTGCGCCCGGTGAATCCGCGCGCGAGGCGGATGGCCGACATGCAGGCCTCGGTGCCGGAGCTGACGAAGCGCATCTTCTGGACCGAGGGGAAGCAGCGGCGCACCAGCTCGGCGAGGTTTGCCTCGCTGGCGTGGGAGGCGCCGAAGCTGGTGCCGCGGCCAGCGGCCTCGCGGACCGCCTCGACGACGGGCGGAAAGGCGTGGCCCAGAATCATCGGGCCCCAGGAGCCGAAGAGGTCGAGGCAGCGGTTGCCCTCGGCGTCGAAGAGGTACGCGCCCTCGGCGCGCGCCACAAACGGTGGATTGCCGCCGACGGCGCGGAAGGCCCGCACCGGCGAGTTGACCCCACCGGGAAAGTACTGCTCGGCGCGCCGCTGCAAATCCAGCGATCGCACAAGCGGTTTGGAGTCCCTGCTATCGCTCTGCATGTCCTCCAGTATAGGAGGACATGCGCATCGCTTGCGAAGCTGTCCAAAAAGTACAGGACCGGCGCTCAACGAGGAAAGAAGCAACGACGAAATACGGGGATTCTTCGCCTATGGCTCAGAATGACAATATTTAGAATCAGCGCTTTAACTCGTGGATATATGTGTATACGGCCTTGCGACTAGGGGTTGCGCTGGGCGACAAAGGTGACGTTGCCCAGCAATCCCGACTCCGGCGGCACTCGCGGGCCAAATCCGAAGCCGCCGCCGCCACCAGCGCGTGCCGGCGGCGCACCAGCAGCGGCTCCAGTTGCCGGCGCGGCCCCACCCGGCTGGGCCAGGATTCTCTCGTTCACTGGCAGGAGCCGGTCGCCGATCTGGCGGTTGGTCCACTCGTTGGTCACCTCGATCTCCAGCTTGTTCGCTCCGGGCTTCAACGCGCCGGTGACATCGAGGCGGTAGGGCGGCGCCCACACCAACCCGGCGGACCTGCCGTTCAGCTTGACCACGGCGATGTCGCGGACCGTGCCGAGGTCGATCCAGATGTGCTGGCCGGGCCGGAACCACGAGGCCGGCGCCTGCACGGTCTTGCTGTAGGTTGCGGTGCCGGAGAAGTACTTGACGCCGGGATCGGAGCTGTCGGTCCAGGATGTGAGCTTTGGCATCCGAATGCTGGGCGGCGCGCCCCAGTGTGCAGGGAAGGTGAGCGTCCATGGCCCGGAGAGCGTGGCGAGTTTCGTCTCCACCGGCGACGACGCGCTGCGCGCAGGCGCAGGCGCTGCGTTGTGGAAGACGACGAAGACGGACTCCCGTTCGGCGAGATCCAAAGGGACTGTAGTGAGGCCGGAGCCAGCAACATACACCGCCGGTTCAATCCCCGGCTGGCGGTTGCCGCTGCGGTCGGAGACCTGGGTGACGGTGTTGTACCCAGCCGTATCGCCGGGCCTGTCGTCGGTCATCGCGCCCTCCATGGGACGCCAGATCTGAACGTCCTTGCCGGTGACACGGAAACGCGCGTCGATGTGTATCGGCGCGTCGTCCTGGTTGGCGACGAAGTAGATGTCGGAGTCCGGAGTATGGCGATGAATCCAGGCGGGAGGGCGTTCGAGCGAGCCACTCGATGCGAAGTCCCGCGGCGTGTTGAGGCGCGTGAGCACCTCATCGAGCGTGATGCCCCAGTAGGTCATACCCTTGCCGAAGGCGTGCTGGTTGAGCGTGACGCCGTCCATATCGCCCCAGAGGTCGATGGCGAGCGACTGCACCTGCGCGTCGGCATCGGGATAGTGCAGCAGGCTCGGCGAACTGGTTGGCCGCGGACCGACGATGGTCGCCCCCGCCGCAACCAGGTCATGCAGCTTCTGCGCGACCTCGGGGGTCATCTGCCTGGTTGGCGGCAGCACCAGCACGCGGTAGCTCATCCCGTTGGGCATTGCGGCGCTGCCCTCGACGTGGATGCGCCCGTCCGCCGCGACACTGGTGCGGTTCAGCAGGACATCGGTGTTGACGACGTCGTAGTCGTATCCGGCGGGCGGCGCGGGTTGCAGTCCGTCGCCCCAGAAGGGCATCGTCGAGGGCGCACCCTCGGGCAGCAGGTAGGCGAGGTCGGCGACCGGATCGCCCTGCTGCAGCAGGTAGGAGACGCGCGCCACATAGGTCATAAACGGCTTGGCCAGCTCGGCCCAGGTGATGTTGCGGTTGATGTGGCTGCCCACCATCGTGTTCCCCGGCTTGGTGTCCAGCGGCTGCTCCGCCGAGGTGTGGAAGACCAGGCGATTGACACCCTGGGCAAACCAGTAGTCCGCGATCTTCTTGAAGGTGTAGGGCGACTCGTATCCGCCGCCGGTGAAGGTCTCCGTGGCCACCAGGGGCTTGCCGTAGAGATGCGCGGTGGAGGCTGCGCCGCGCACATCGACGTAGTACATCGACTCGGGGTGCAGCGCATGGACCCAGAACTCGGCCATGGGAATGTCGATGTGGCTCTTGTTCAGCAGCGTGTCTTCGGGGATCTCCAGCGCGACGCCGGATGCCTCCGAGTACGCCTTCATGCCCAGCTTGTGCAGTTCGCTGTCCATGGTGCCGTAGAAGTCGCCCGCGTACAGGTCTGCGAGGGTGCGGCGGAAGTCCCACAGGAAGCGGTCGCTGACATCGGCATTCTCCACCACGCGCCCGGCCAGCACCGGTAGATAGGGAGTGGGATCGTAGCCGCGTCGGCGCTGGAACTGGGCGATCATCTCGTCGGTCCAGTTCTGCATCCCGGCCTCCCAACTGTCCATCGTCATGTACTGAACGGTCGAGCCGATCAGGTCGCCGAGGTGCGCTTTCATGGGATCCATGTAGCCCGCGAAGTACTGCTGCACATACTTCGAGCTGAGCTTGTCCACCTCGTAGCCACTGCCTGCCGGGACGGACGGTCGGTTCTTCGCGCCGGTCAGCGAGTAGCCCATGCGCAGAATGATCCAGCGGCCCGCGGGGACGTCCCAGTGCAGCGTTCCGTCCTTGTCCATCTTGCCGGTCAGGTCGACGATGTCGCCGCGCGCGATCTCCGCTGCGGTGGGCGCGGCCGGCGTCGGCACAACGTCGTAGCGGTCCATCAGGCTGCCGAACGCCCCCTTGTCCTCCCAGCGATTGACGCGCGCGTCGGAGTAGAAGATGGCCTCGGTGATCCCATAGCCGACATTTGCAGCGCCGGGATAGGGCGCGGGCGGCTCCGCTGCCTCGCCGTGAATGACCTCCGCCGGGGAGAGCCCCACGCGGTCGAACTCGATGCGGAAGAACTTCGCCGTGACTGCGGGGAAGGCAAACGTACGGATCGACGCGCCGTGGTACCCCTGCGGCCCCGGCATGTCGAGGACGGTGCGGAAGTGTACGCCATCGTCGCTCGCCAGAACCTTGCCGACCGGAATTCGCCCTCGCACTCCCAGCGACAAGGCGCGCGCCGTGAACGGCTGATCGAACTCGTACTGGAGCCACGCCGGGCCGCCGTCCTTGGGCGCCTCGATCGCCACCGCCGTCTGCAAGCTGTCATCGAGCAGGGCCTTGTCGTCGATCGGCCCACCGCTGCTCGTCGCCTTGGGATGCAGCGACGCCATCGGTGTGTCATCGGCGGGTGTGCGGTAGGCGACGACGGCGCTATCGGCGTAGAAGTGTGGCGCGATTGCGTTCGCACCCGCGCCGGAATCGCGCACCGGGCCTTCATTCGAGGGCGGCTCGGCGAGCTTTTCCGCAAACTGGACTGGCCCGGCAACATCCGTCTCGCTCCACACCAGCTTCTTCATGGCCATCTGCTGCGTGACCCACGGCCCGCCGGCTTCGCTCCATCCCGCGCAACTGAAGATCGACATCTCCAGGTCGAGCTGCTTGGCGAGTTGGGCGGAGTGCAGTACCGCGTGGTACCACTCCGGCGTGCCGAAGTCGATCTTGGGTTCCACCACCTGGCCGTTGCCCGACGCGACATCGACGAGCTGGAAGCCACCGATGCCGACGCGCTTCATCCATTCGAGGTCCTTCGTAATGCCGGTCTCCGTGACGTTGCCGTTGGTCCAGTGCCACCAGGTGCGCGGCTTGGCGGAATCAGGCGGCGCGAGGAAGCCCTGTGCCAGTGGGTCCCGCGCCGATGAAGCGGGGGCAGGCTGTGCCGAGACGTTGGCGCTCTGGGCAGAGACAAGCGTTGCGGCGGCGAGTGCGGCGACGGCAGCAATCGCTGCAACGGATGTTGCTTTACGCATGGACGCCATGAGATCTCCTGCGGAACGTTGTGGCCAATCGCTTTGCCAGAGCGCGGCCTATTGCTCCGGGTGAAGGTTCGCTTTGAGGAACTGAAGGTAGATGTCCCAATCGGTGGGCACCATGCCGTGGCCACCCTCGTGCATGTAGTAGTTGAGGCCGTTGCTGAAGAGGGGCG
>JAJZDL010000096.1 GCA_021851465.1 Acidobacteriota bacterium | reverse complement strand
CTCGGGACACTAGATTTCGTGCCCTTGCGGGGAGGCAATCTCGGGCGCGTGGGGATTGGCAGCATCCGGCGCGAGAAGGCGGGGCGCGACAACGCCATAGGCCGCGACGCCGGCGAAGCAGAAGAGGGGCACAAGGTATCCCAGCGCCATGCTTCCCGTGCTGCGCGCGACCCAACCGAGGAGGAGGGGGAAGAACGCTCCGCCGACGATGGCCATGACGAGCATGGATCCGCCGAGCTTGGTGTTGTCGCCGAGCCCCTTGAGGCCGAGGGCAAAGATGGTTGGGAACATGATGGAGAGAAAGAAGCTGGTTGCAACGATGGCGTAGGCGCCGAGCATCCCCGGACGCGCGACGGCGACGGCCATCATCAGCACATTGACCGCTGCGTAGAGGGCGAGGAGCTTGCTTGGCGCGATGTACTTCATGAGCGGGGTGGTGATGAACCTGCCGGCGAGCATGGCCACGAGCGAGTAGATGATGAAGTCCGCGGCGCGCTTTTCGCTGAGCGGCGTGTACTGCTTCATGTAGAAGATGGTGTTGCTCCAGACGCAGATCTGCGCGCCTACGTTGAGCACGTTGGCGGCCACGGCGAACCACAACTGGGGATAGTGGAGGAGGGCGCGAAAGCTGCCGTGCCCGCCGCCTTCTCCCTCGTGCTCGCTCGCCATTGTGGGAAAGCGCATTCGGGAGAGCAGGAGGGCGAAGAGCAGGACCACGGAGCCGAGCGCGATATATGTGGGCACGACGCGCATGATTTCGCCATGGAGATAGGCGGCATAGGTGCCGGCGGCCTTCTTTGCAGCCACTTGAGCGGGCGTGAGTTCGACGCCCGAGAGGATGTACTGGCGCCCGATCCAGACGCCGAGGATGGTTCCGGGGGGGTTGAAGGACTGGGCAAAGTTCAACCGCCGCTCGCTGGTGGCCGCGGGGCCGAACTGCGCCATAAACGGGTTGGAGGCGGTCTCCAGGATGGACGCGCCGCAGCCGACGGCGAAGAGCGCGACGAGAAAGGGCGCATACATGCCGCTGACCGCGGCCGGCCAGAAGAGCACCATGCCGGACCCGAAGAGGCACAGCCCCGTGACCATGCCGGCCTTGTATCCCCATCGCCGCATGAGGAGCGCGGCTGGGACCGCCATGCAGAAGTAGCCGGTAAAGTTTGCGGTGGAGACCAACTGAGCGCTGAAGCGGGAGAGTTCAAAGGACTTGCGAAACTGCTGGACGAGGATGTCTGTCAGGTTGTTCGACATTCCCCAGAGGAAAAACAGCACCGTTACAATGACGAAGAGCGCCATCCGGCCCGCGGGAAAGACCGCGACCCCCTTGCCGTTGTTCGGCATACCGCTGCCTGCCGCTGTCGAAACCTGCATCCCCGCGCACCCACCAACTTCGATCGATTTGGACCGCACCGATGATACCAGCCCCGGGGCCGTCGCCGCACGGCGGGCCAACAACCTTGTGCGCAGAGTAGACTGGGAGCAGCGCAATCTTTCGCTGCAAGGGAGTCCGTTCTACATGCCGATTTCGTTCCGCCGTTCTGCGTATGCAGCTAGCGGCCTGCTCGTGCCAGCACTTCTGCTCTGCGTCTACAGCCTAATGCCAGTGCAGGCAATCGGACAGGACACCCCGCCGCCGCCCTCCGCGCTGCAAAGACAGCTTGCCCACATGGACATCGCGCTGCTCGCCGCGGACAACGTCAGCGACACCGTCTCCGGCATTGAGCAACGGGACGCCAGCAACACCACGATCGTCAACGGCGTAGTTACGCCCAACCCCACAGTCCTCACCATCCAACCCAGCAACTCAGTGAGCGGACTGGTTACGCTGCGCTATATCGCCAAGCCGTATGTCGGCTTCGAGTTCAACATTAGCAGCGCGCGCTTGACCCAGAACTACACGTTTACTCCGCCCCCCACGCAGGACCTTCTGCTGGGCGGTGCGCAGACCAGCATGAGCGAGATGTCGCTCGGCTACGTTGCGCACCTGCGCTACCGACCGTTCGGCGCAACACCGTATCTCGGCGCGGGCGGGGGCACGATTAAATTCACTCCCACGCCATACGGCGGGCAAGGGCTGCCCTTCCAGTACCGCGCCGTGTACTACTACGACTTCGGGCTTGAAAAGAATTTTTCCTCCAGCCACTTCGGCTTCCGCATCGGCTTTCGCCAGCTCATCTACCTTGCGCCGGACTTCCTTGAGAACTACCTGACCATCACCCGCCGCCTACGCACCTCGCAACCGGTCATCGGCTTCTACTACCACTACTAGGCTGCATCTTTGTGAAGGCCCGCGGCGTGGGTTTGGAGCGGCGCGGTTGCGGCGAAGAGGGCCGCTCCGGCCGTACGCTGCATCGGCTCGACGGCAGCGACGACGAGACGCGGGTTCTCCTTCGGCTCTTTGCCGCCGGCGAAGCCGTCGCTGCGTTATAAACGATGCGCAGTTGGCGCGGCGGGGGATAATGAGGGATGGCATTTCGTTCTGGGTTCGTATCGATTGTCGGGCGGCCTAACGCGGGCAAGTCCACGCTGCTGAACGCCCTGCTGGGGCAGAAGCTGGCGATTGTGACGCACAAGCCGCAGACCACGCGGACGCGCATCCATGGCGTGCTGGAGGTGCCGCTCAAGAAAAAAGCGAAGGGCGAGGCGGGACATCCGGCGGCGCAGGTGGTGCTGGTGGACACGCCGGGCATCCACAAGCCGGAGACGCAGCTCGACCGGAGGATGATGCAGGAGGTGCAGGACGCGCTGGAGTCGCGCGACGCGGTGCTGTTTATCGTGGATGCGACGCACCGGCTGGCGAAGGCGGCGGGATCGACTCCGAAGCCCGTGAAGGAGGGCCCTGCTGGCAGAACGGTTCGGGCCGCCGCGGCTGGGCTGGGTCCCTCGGGATCCTTCGACTCCGTGACTCACGCCGTGAGTCACTCCGCTCAGGATGACGGGCGCTTGGGAAAGATCACGGGGCGGATGGCGATGAGCGCGGCGGAGGACGAGTTTGCGCTGTCGTTGGTCCAAAGGCTGGAGTGCCCGGTGGTGCTGGTGCTGAACAAGATCGACGCGGTGCGCAAGGAGGAGTTGCTGCCGCTGATCGCACACTGGAGCGGGCTGCACAGCTTCGCGGAGGTGGTGCCGATCTCGGCGCGCAAGAAAGAGGGGCTGGAACTGTTGCTGGAGAAGATCGTCGCGGTGCTGCCGGAGGGGCAGCGCTACTTCCCGCGCGACCAGGTGACGGACCAGCCGGAGCGGTTTCTTGTGGCCGAGCTGATCCGCGAAAAGATCTTGATGCTGACTGGCGAGGAGGTTCCCTACGCCACGGCGGTGGCGATCGAGAGCTTTATCGAGCCGGCACCGGGAGCGAAGAAGACGAAGGACGGCAGGCTGCCGGTGACCAAGATCGCGGCGGCGATCTACTGCGAACGCACCGGGCAGAAGGCGATCCTGATCGGCAAGCAGGGCGCGATGCTGAAGGCCATCGGCACGGCGGCGCGCAAGGAGATCGAGGGGTTGCTGGGGACGCGGGTCTTCCTGGAGCTCTTCGTCAAGGTACAGGAGGAGTGGCGATCCAGCCGGGGGTTTGTGGAGGATCTGGACTGGCGGCGGCAACTGGAGCAGATTGCGGCCAAGCAGCAGGGGGAAGAGTAGGCGTCGCGGGCAAGAACGACGGAGATTCTGGCTACGCCAGAATGACGGCATAAAAATATGGTTCAGGCGTTGCTGTGGGGATTGGGCGGGGTGCTGGTCTTCACATCGGCGTGGGGATCGCTGGAGACGTTTGTCCACATCCGGCACTTTCAGCCGACGTGGATCTACTCGGTCTTCTGGGCTTTCTTCATCCTGCGCACGCCATTTTTGTTGAGGAAGTACCGATGAAGAACCGGTTGCGGGTGCTGCGCGCGGAGCGGGAGTGGTCTCAGGCCGACCTGGCCGAGCGGCTGGAGGTCTCGCGCCAGTCGGTAAACGCCATCGAGACGGGCAAGTACGACCCGTCGCTGCCGCTGGCCTTCCGCATTGCGCGGCTGTTTGGGACGAGCATCGAGGCGATCTTCACGGATGCCGATTGACAAGTGTTGCGTTACGGGCGACACTTATTGTCAATGAGGATTCGCGGCTTCGTTCACAAGGGCATCCGGAAGCTCTACGAAGAAGACAGTGCGAAGGATGTCTCCTCCGATACGGCGGACAAGCTGCGCAAGATGCTTGCGTTTCTGGATGATATGGACGATCCGGACGAGTTGCGGTCGCTTCCGTCGTGGAAGGCCCATCTTTTGACCGGTGACCGCAAGGGAACCTGGAGCCTCAGCGTGACTGGCAACCGGCGCTTGACGTTTCGCATCGACGCGGTCGAGCGCGAGATCCGCGATCTGAATTTAGAGGATTACCACTAAGACAGGAGGGTAGACCGATGGCGATGAAGAGACCACCGCATCCCGGAGATTTTATTCGGACGGAGATTATCGAACCTGCCGGGTTGACGGTGACTGCGGCGGCAACGGCACTGAAGGTCTCGCGGCCTGCGCTATCGAGCCTGCTGAACGGCAAGGCCAACCTCTCCGGAGAGATGGCGCTGCGGATTGAGAAGGCCTTTGGCGTGCGGATGGAGACGCTGATGCGGATGCAGTCTTCGTTCGACATCGCCGAGACCCGCAAACGCGAGGGAAAGATTCACCTGCGTCGCATTGCCGTGCTGGCTGAGGCGCAGTAGCTGGCGGGAAGCAGGTTCCCTTCGGGAATGACAAACAAAAGACAGGCAACGGCAAGAACAGGCAACGGCAAAGGCAACAGCCAACTACAGAGATTCTGGCTTCGCCAGAATGACGAACTCGGTGGGGCTTCGCCAGAATGACGGTTTGAGTGGAGTACTACGCCGGAATAACGAACTCGGTGGGGTAGACCCATGGGAGCGGTGCCGGAAAGACGCGTTGGGGAGAGAAATTCATCGTGGCTGCGTACGTCTGCCGCGCCGTCGCGATATTCTGGTAGCTGACTACGCCAACGAAGGAAGAATTGCCTCACTATGCCGACCAAGAAAGAACTGCTCTCGACCCCCGTTCAGCACATCGACATCGCGCAACACAACGTAGTGGCGCTGGTGGATGCGATGGCCTCGATGGCGTACAGCTCGCGCGACACCGCGCGCGCCGCCTCGATCTACGAGAGGATGCTGCGCGACACCGACTGCGGCGTCATCCTCTGCCTTGCCGGGTCGCTGATCTCGGCGGGCTTGCAGAAGCTGATCGTGGATCTGGTGCGCAACAACATGGTGGACGCCATCGTGTCGACCGGCGCGAACATCGTGGACCAGGACTTCTTCGAGGCGCTGGGCTTCCGCCACTATATTGCGGGCGACGAGTACAAGTACGGCAACGGCGACTCCGAGCTGCGCGAGCTGATGATCGACCGCATCTACGACACCTTCATCGACGAGGAGGAGCTGCGCATCTGCGACGAGACGACGGAGCGGATCATCAACTCGCTGGAGCCGCGTCCGCACAGCTCGCGGGAGATTGTCCGCGAGTTTGGCGCGTACCTGAAGGCCAACGGGCGGACGCCGGAGAAGGGCTGCAACGACTCGATCATCCTGGCGGCGTATGAGAAGGAGGTGCCGATCTTCTGCCCGGCCTTCTCGGACTGCTCGGCGGGATTCGGCTTTGTGGTACACCAGCACGCGCGGCAGGGCAAGGCAATGGTGTCGATCGACTCGGCGAAGGACTTTTACGAGCTGACGCAGTTGAAGATCGCGAACCCGACGACGGGGCTGCTGATGGTGGGCGGCGGCGTGCCGAAGAACTTTGCGCAGGACATTGTGGTTGCGGCGGAGGTGCTTGGGGTGGACGCTCCGATGCACAAGTACGCGATCCAGATCACGGTGGCGGACGTTCGCGACGGGGCGCTCTCCGGTTCGACGCTGAAGGAGGCGAGTTCGTGGGGCAAGGTGGACACTGTGTTCGAGCAGATGGTGTACGCCGAGGCGACGCTGGCCCTGCCGCTGGTGGCAGGCTATGCGCTGCACAAGCGGGCGGCGGCGGGGCGCGCGGGCAAGCAGTGGGGGCGGGTGCTGGAGCGCCGCGCAGAAATTGTGGCCGACTGAGCCGATTCAGGGTATAACGGTTGATGCACCGCCTGCCGGATTAAATCTCTCAGCGTCGAATATCGCTGTACCATGGGGCCATCGGCGATGAGTCTACTACTGACCGTCTTTATCGGGCTTTCTGGGGCAAGCGTTACGCTGCTTGGCATTGTCGCGCTGAAGCTGGCGGCGAAGTTGCGCCGGCAGGAGAGTGAGATTGCCGGGCTGAGCGCGGCGTTGAAGCGCAGCCGGGAGTTGGCGGAGGAGCACAAGTGCCGCCTTGCCGAGCGGTCCGATCTGGACCACGCGAAGGACGAGTTCATCTCGACCGTCTCGCACGAGCTGCGCACGCCGTTGACCAGCATACGCGGCGCGCTGGGGCTGCTCTCGTCGGGACTGCTGGGCAATGTCGGTGTGCGGGCGCAGAACCTTCTGCGCATCGCATCGACCAACACCGAGCGGCTGATCCGGCTGATCAACGACATACTGGATCTGGAACGGATGGAGTCCGGCCGGTCGCCGGTGAACACGCGGCGGTGCTCGCTCTACGATCTGGCGCGGGAGGCCCTCGACACGATGACGGCGATGGCCGACGCGGCGCACATACGCCTGGTCCTGAACTGCCACGCGGCCGCGGACGCGATCTACTTCGATGCCGACCCGGACCGCATCCTGCAGGTGTTGACCAACCTGCTCTCGAACGCGATCAAGTTCTCCCCCGAGGCCTCGACGGTCAGTGTGGAGATCGACGGCAACAGCGACGGGCTTCTGCTGCAGGTGGTCGATCGGGGGCGCGGGATACCGGCCGACAAGCTGGAGAGCGTCTTCGACCGCTTCCAACAGGTAGAGGCGGCGGATTCGAGCAGGATGGGTGGGACGGGGCTGGGCCTGGCGATCTCGCGCAGCATCGTACAGCAGCACGGCGGAGTGATCTGGGCGCAGTCCAACCAGAGCGGAGCGCAGCCCAGCGCGGGCACAACGGTCTGCGTGCAGTTCAGCCGGAGCGCACGGGTTGGCGACACAGCACCGCCTTCGGCGGTCGAGGCGCTGGTCGAAGACGCCGACGAGAAGATGGTGCTGGCCGGCAGCAACGACCACAGCATCCACAATCCGGGCATACGCACCAATAGCCTGACCGTATGAGAGAGCAGCGCGCCATGCGACGGATTCTGATCATCGACGACGAAGAGGACATCCGCGAGGTTGCGGCGCTGTCTCTGGAGGCCACGGTCGGGTGGGAGATCGTGACCGCCAGTAGCGGGGCGGACGGCATTCGCGCCGCGGCCAGCAGCCGGCCGGTACCCGACGCGATCTTGTTGGATGTGATGATGCCGGGGATGGACGGGCCGACGACGTTTCTCCGGATGCGGGAGAACCCCGATCTAGTGGACGTTCCCGTTCTATTGCTGACGGCAAAGGTGCAGGGCGTGGACCAGCGGCGCTTTGCCGGACTGGGCGTCTCGGCCGTTCTGTTCAAGCCGTTCAACCCGCTGACTCTGGCTGCGCAGATCTCGGAGAAGCTGGGCTGGCAGGACTGACGGACGGAAGATCGCGCCGTCGCGTGGGGCATCGAGACGATGCATCGACCGATATGACTGAAGTTGGCGACAAGACCGCAACGCTGCTGGCATCGCTCTGGCTGCGCAACCGTCCGGTGGTGGAGGAGCGCCTGGCGGAGCTCGACCGGACCGCCGCGCAGGCAACGGCGGGTGCGCTGAGCGTGGATCTGCGCGAAGCGGCACGCCATACAGCGCACAAACTGGCCGGCTCGCTGGGCATGTATGGGTACGCCGAGGGCACGCACATCGCGCGCCAGATCGAGTTGCTGCTGGGCGAGGCCGCGCCCGATGCGGAGCGACTCGGCGCATTGGCAGCGGAGCTGCGCCGGACGATCTTCCCCGAAGGACAGGGCGCATTGCTATAAAAGTCGCGCGAAAGACACTGAGTGCAGTGTTCCAGGCGTTCGATAGGCAAGGGCAAAGGCGAAATGCGGGTGGCCCTCGACTCGCTGCGCTCGCTCGGGATAACGGAGGAGCTGCAATCGAAACAGTCAGCGTGAGTTGCGCGGAGTGGGCGGGGAGTTGCTGTGGCGGGGTGGAGTGGTCTGGCGCCAGGACTGTGGGCCTCCCCAGGCGCGGGTTGCTGTGAGGTCGATGTGGACCGGGTCGGCGGTGGGTTGGCGCTCCGATCCCAGCGGCTGCGGGGGGAGGACGGCTGCGGTGGAGTTCGACTGGCCGGGAGAGATCGACGGCGCGCTGGGTGCTTTGCTGGGGATGAGGGGTTGCGACGCTGTCTGCGGGGAAGGAGGTTCGAGCACCTGGCGGAGGCCGTCGCCGAGCTGGGGGATGGCGTCGCCGAGGGCGAGGAGGCGGTCGGGGAGGACGTAGCCGGTGAGGTGGAGCGTGTAGCCAGTCGCGTCGAAGTGGCCATCGAGGGTTGCGGGCTGCTTCCCGCCGAGTGGCAGCGCGATGGGCAGGAGGTCGAAGCCGATCGCATCGGCGGAGCGCGCATCGGCATTTGGGCTGAGGCGGCTGTGGGAGTGAGTCGCGGGCGGCTGTGAGGAGTGGAGCAGAAGAGCGCCGAGCGGAATGGGTTTGGAACCGAGGGCGGGGAGTTGGAGGAGTTCGTTGGAGAACTCGATCTCGCCGGACCATGCGGGCTGTGGAGGCGGGAGATTCCGCTGGCGCGCGGCCCGGCGGCGCGCAGTCGGCGAGAGCAGGGCCGAGGTGGGCGCGGGTGAGCTGGAGGCTTGAGCGTCTGCATTCCAGGCGATGGCGCCGGCGAGGGTTCCAGGGCCGGTGAGGCCTGTGGGCGGGCGGGGCATGGCGACGCTGAGCCAGTCCAGGAAGGTATCTGCCGGGATGTTGGGGAGGGTGAGGGTGGCGGAGGATGCGCGCGGCTGGCGGATGTCTGGAACGTTGGCAGTGAGGGCCAAGAGCCTGGGGCCGGAAGATCTGGATGGGGGCCAGTTGCACTCGACGTTGGAGAAGGCGTGGAAGGCGTTGTGGGCGATGGCGCGGCAGTCTGCCTCGATGGCGAGCAGATGCGGAGGGACGAAGTCCGCTCGGCGGGCATTGGTGAGCTGGAGGACGGATGCGATGGCGGTGCGGTCGAGGGTACCGATGAGGTTGACGTTGAGGTCGAGCTCTCCGCGGAGGCCGGCATCGCGCGCGGCGACGAGACGGCTGAGGCCGCCGAGCTGGACGTTGCGCCACTCGCCCTGGAGGTCGATGGTGAAGTTGGCGAACGTGTCTGCGAGCGGGCCTGTCTGCGTGTTTGCCGCGGCAGTCTCCGGCGCGCCGAGCGTGGCCTCGATGCGCAGCGTTCCTGTGTCTGCGGGGCCGGTGTCGGTGCGTACGGGGTGTGCCTCCAGGCGGAGGCGCCACTGGCGGGGTTGAGGGAGCCAGAGTGCGAAGTCGGCTTCGGTCAGGGAGATGGGGGTCTTCTCCAGGCCGAGCTTGAAGTTGAGGCGCGCGCTGGTGGCTTCGATATAGGGGAAGCGAGGAGAGGCGCCTGCGAACCTCTGGGCGGTGGGCGCGGCCTGGGTTTGGGATGCCTGCAAGAGCAGGTTTTCGATGTCCCAGCGGCCGTCGGCGGTGCGAACCAGGTTGACGCTGGGGTTGGTGAGCGAGATGCGGGAGAACTCGACGCGGCGGCCCCAGAGCGAGGCGAGGCGCAGGCTGGCGTGGACCTCGTCGGCGCGGAGAGTGGGTTCGGAGCCGAAGGCGGGGTCTTCGTCGACGACGAAGTTCTGGAGGGTGAATCCGGGGAAGGGCAGAAGGACCAGCGAGAGATTGTCGAAGTGTACGGGGCGGCCGAGCGCGGCGCCGATGTTGCGATCGACGCGGCGCCGGTAGCGGCTTACGTTGATGTAGGGCGGGAGGAGGATGAGCAGAAGGAGCGCCAGGACGGCGGCGAGAACGACGATGATGCGGCGGGGCACGACGGTGCCCGAGGGCGTGGCGGAACGGTCGTGCGTAGCGTTGGGATCTTGCATGGACTCTTGCATGATAGGCCACGATGGGCGAATGGAGCGGGGCGATTTCGTTCGACTGAACTAGCGGACGATGTGCAGGGTGCGGCTCCAGCGGGTCTCGGAGACGAAGTGGGTGAGGATGTGGCCCAGGAAGGCGGCGCGGTCTGCGAGGGATGTTTTGTAGATCTGGTCGGCGGGGGTGAGGAAGGACCAGTAGACGAAGAGCGGGCGTCCGACGATGTTCTGGCGCGGGACGAAGCCCCAGAAACGTCCGTCGAGCGATTCGGTGCGGTTGTCGCCCATGGCGAAGACGGTGCCGGGCGGGACGACGAGATCGCCATCGACGATGTGGTTGGGCAGGTCGATGGCCCAGAGGGAGGCGTTGTTCTGGCTGGCCGCCTGTTCGATGCCGGGAAGGTCGGCGGGGAAGTCGTCTCGGTAGGGGAGGTATGCGTCGTCGGGGTTGCCGTCGTCGCGGGGCATCTGGGCGTAGGGTTCGTTTTGGGCGACGCCGT
>JAJZDL010000095.1 GCA_021851465.1 Acidobacteriota bacterium | reverse complement strand
TGCCTCCTGCGCGCCATACTGCGACTGCGCGGTACCGGTATAGCCCTGCTGCTGCGGTAGCATACTGCCTCGTTGCGCCTGGGTCGCAGAAGAAGCCTGCGGCGTGCTAGCGTTCGCGTTCGCTGCCGCACCCTGCACAATCGGCGCTGAACCAGACTGCGTCCCCTGGCTCGCTGCGGCAGCACTCTCAGCAACGCCATTCGCAGCGGCAGCACCTGGCGCGGATGCACCGGGCGCGGCGGCAACCTGGGTCTGCGCGCTCGCACTCTCCCCGGCCAGCGTCATCTCGTCGATCACCTTCTTGACCCCTACGGTCTTCGAAACGATCGTCTCCGCCTCGTCGCGCAGCGCCTCGGTCTCCACCGTGCCGCTCAGTGTCACCACCCCGTAAACCGTCGTGGTCGTCATCGGCTGGTTGGCTAGATCGGGCACGGCAGCCAGTGCCTTCAGGACATTCGCCTCCACCGCTGCATCCGGCAGCGTATTGGACACCGGTGCTGTCGCAGTCGTCGTAGCCTGGCCCGTTGTCGCCGGGGCCGAACTCTGTGCCATCGCAAACGCACTCCCGCACAGCAGCGCACTCACTGCCGCCGGCGCTGCCCACTGCAACAACCGATAGAACCTGTTCCGTCCCATGCAATCCTCCATATATCCGCAGGCCCGGCAGTTTCGCTCACAGCCTGCACTCTTGTAGACACGTCCTGCGAGGAAAAGTTACGTATGCGATCCATGTCGGTGCCGCCATGCACATCATCTCCCACACACATGTCCGCTCGCAATACTCCCTGCGCAGCCACCCTATAACAGCGTCCTGAAAGCCGCTACGACCGGCATCCGCCGGGCGCGGAGTCACCCGATTCTCCACATTCATGTATTCGTCGGCTTCCTTGATGCAGATTGCGCAGGCATTGCAGTATCGTATATTCGTAATATAGAATATATCAATGCTACAGGATCGCCTTATGCAAGATTCGCTACGCCGGTTCAAGGCCGACATCTTCCAATCGCTCGCCCACCCTACACGGATCGCAATTATGGAACTCCTCGAAGCTGGAGAGCTGTCAGCAGGCGATTTGATGGAGAAGCTGGGAATGGAGCAGGCAAACATTTCGCAGCATTTGGCGGTACTCCGGGCCAAACAGATGGTTGTCAATCGCAAGGCTGCCAACCAGGTCTTCTATTCGGTACGCGATCCAATCATCATCAAGGTTCTCGTACTGATGCGCCGCTACTTCTATGCGCACCTACAGGAATCGATGGAACTCTTGGAAGAGATGGACCACAAGAAGTCCGAGGCCCGATCTTGACCGAAGTCCTGTACACAGTTGAGGCTTCAGCCGCTAATTGCCGGATGCTGCAATCTTTGCTGCTGCTTGTGGGCCTCTGGGTGTTCTTTGGTATCGTAGGCCTGCCGACACGTCGAGACAGTCGTCTGGTCGCGCGCGTTCTCTTTCCACTAGGGGCGCTCGTCAGTCTAATTTTTGCGGTTCTGGCAGGAAGTTTTCTGATTTCTGGACAGGCGCCACAAGGGATGATCCTTCCGCTGGGCCTGCCCGACCTGCCCTTCCACCTTCGCCTGGATGCGCTCTCTGCCTTTTTTTTATTAGTACTGGGCTTAGTCAGTGCTGGCATCTCAATCTTTTCCGCTGGCTACTTTCGCGCAGGAAAAGGCACCGCTCCCGGACTTATGGGTTTGCAGTATCACGTCTTCCTCGCCAGTATGGCCATTGTCATCCTCGCCGACGACGCCTACCTCTTTATGGTGGCATGGGAGACGATGGCCCTGAGCTCATACTTCCTCGTTACGTCGGAGCACCGAATTCCCGAGATACGCCGTGCCGGATTTTTGTATCTCTTGATGGCCCACGTCGGTGCGATTTGTATCCTTCTTAGCTTTGGCGTCCTGCAGGGTGGCAGTTGGCAGTTCACCTTCGGAGCCATGCGAGGTGCATCGCTGACACCCTTCTGGGCTACGACGGCATTCGTACTTGCTCTGCTGGGCTTCGGCGCAAAGGCGGGACTGGTACCACTGCATGTCTGGCTACCGGAGGCCCATCCAGCGGCGCCTTCGCCGGTCTCGGCAATGATGAGCGGTCTGATGCTGAAGACGGCCGTCTACGGCATGCTGCGAGTCAGCTTCGATTTGTTGCATGTCCGATTCTGGCAATGGGGGGTTCTGGTGCTTGCCCTGGGCCTCTTTTCCGCTCTGTACGGAGCTATCTTCGCGGCCGTACAGGCGGACATGAAGCGCCTGCTAGCGTTCTCATCCATCGAAAACATAGGAATTATATTTACTGGCATCGGCCTATCGATCGTGTTTGAGACATGCAACATGCATCTGTTTGCGGCGCTTGCTCTCAGTGCCGCGCTGATCCATTCGCTCAACCATGCTCTCTTCAAGAGCCTCCTCTTTCTGACTACCGGATCGGTGCTGCATGCCACCAGCCACCGCAGCCTTGGCAAACTGGGGGGCTTGATTCGGCGCATGCCCTGGGTGGCAAGCTTCGCTCTTGTTGGAACGCTCGCAATTGCCGGCTTGCCGCCGCTAAACGGCTTTGTTTCCGAGTGGCTGCTGTTGCAGTCTTTCTTGTTTACTCCGGAGATTCCGCACGCTTTCGCCAACATGTTTATCCCTCTTGGCGCGGCGGTCCTCGCACTGACGGCCGCTCTCGCTGCCTATGTGATGATGAAGTTTTACGGTATTGTTTTCCTGGGGCAGCCTCGGGAGGATTCTCTCGCAGAGGCACACGATGCAAACTGGCTCGAACGGCTGGGCCTCGCGTGGCTCGCACTGGGGTGCATCTTGATTGGTGTGGCGCCCCAGATCGCACTGAGACCGGCGGCATCAGTCACCGACAAGTTGCTCGGTCACAGTGTAAACACCAGCTCGATATGGCGGATCGCCCCCATTTCACCGCAGCAGGCCTCGTACAGCGGCATGGTTCTGCTCGCAGGAATCGTGGGAGTAGTGGGAATCGCCTTCCTGCTTGTACGTCTGATAGCCCATGGACGGATGCGGCGGGTTCCTCCCTGGGACTGCGGATATCAGTGGCAGACTTCACGCATGCAGGACACCGCGGAAGGCTTCGGACAACCAATCCGGCACATCTTTGCAACGTTCTTTCATATGGAGCGGGATTTACCGTCGCCCTCTGACACCTCGCCACAATATCGCATTTACATAGAAGACCGTGTGTGGAGAGCCATTTACCTTCCCATTGCCCGCACTACACAGAAGGTTGCCGATCTCGTCGGCGGCTTGCAGGGCGGGCGCCTGTCCATCTATCTGCTTTACAGCTTTTTTACTTTGATTGTTCTGCTGGTGTTTGTCCTATGAGGGATATCACCGTCGTTCGCCAATTCGGTGAGGTAGTGTTGGCCATCGCCATCGCACCACTGTTCGTGGGATGGATTGCGCAATGCCGTGCCTGGATGCAGAATCGTTCGGCCCCGCTTCTGAGACAGACATATCGAATGCTGAGAAAGCTTTTTGATAAGGACGCGGCCATGGCGGCTACGGCATCGCCACTTTTCCGCACGACGCCATATATATTGTTTGGCACGATGGTGCTGGCCGCAGCCATCATTCCTTCGCTCGCAACTGATCTGCCTTTCGCGCACGCGGCCGATGCGATCGCCCTCATAGGCCTGTTCGCTACGGCACGCGTCTTTTTGTCGCTCGCGGCCATGGACATTGGAACGGCCTTTGGCACCATGGGAGCGCGGCGAGAGATGATGGTCGGCTTTCTGGCGGAACCGGCGCTGTTGATGGTGCTGTTCAACGCTTTTCTGCTGTATGGCAGTACGGCTTTACCAAGTCTGGTGGACGGGTACAGGGCGCATCCGACCGTCATCGACCCCAGCGCGATCTTTGCCGCCGTTGCATTCGTAATGGTGCTGCTGGCCGAGAATGCCCGCATTCCTATCGACAATCCGGCCACCCATCTTGAACTTACAATGATTCATGAAGCGGCGTTACTCGAGTATTCGGCGCGGCATCTTGCGTTGCTGGAATGGGCGTCGGGCCTCAAACTCTTCAACTACGCGTGCATTGGCTTCGCCCTCTTCCTCCCCTGGGGAATCGCCACCAACGGAGCGGATAGCGGCACAGCATTGCTGATCTCGATCGCGGCATTGCTTGCCAAGCTGGTCGTCGCCGGAGCGGCCTTGGCGCTTGTTGAATCGCTCTCGGCAAAGCTGCGCATCTTCCGTGCCCCTGAATTTCTCGCCATGGCCTTCCTGCTCGCTGTGCTCGGCTTGCTGGTGCATCTTCTTCTGGGGACAAAACTTGCATGACTGCTCACGCCTACACAGTCCCCATCCTCAATCTCCTCGCCGCGTGCCTGCTGCTCATCTCTTTCGCGATGCTCTCGCGACGGCGTACCCAGCGGCTAGTCACCCTCTTTGCGTGGCAGGGTACAATCCTTTTTCTTTCAACCTGTCTGGTCGCCTATAGCTCTGGATTGAGAGAGATCTACTACTCTGCGGCGCTTACGCTCCTGCTCAAAGTAATTGGGTTGCCCTTGATCCTGCACCGCTTGATTTACCGACTCGGTGCGCAATGGGACAGCGAAACCGTGGTCAACATTCCTCTGACCATGCTGGTGGGATTAGTGCTCGTGATCTTTGCCTTCGGCCTGGCGCAACCCATCAGCATGATGGCAACGACCATCACCCGGAACACACTCGGCATCGCACTGGCAGTCATCCTGCTCTCGTTCCTGATGATGATCACGCGGCGCAAGGCGGTAACCCAGGTCATTGGATTTCTCGCCATGGAAAACGGTCTGTTTTTCGCAGCTACGAGTGCGACCTACGGTATGCCGATGGTCGTTGAACTGGGAATTGCGCTTGACCTGCTGGTCGGCGTGTTCATCCTCGGCCTGTTTTTCTTCCAGATTCGGGAACAGTTCGAGAGCCTGGATCTCAGCAATTTGGAGTCTCTCAAGGAGGATTGAATTGGAATTGCTAGCGGTACTCGCCTTGCCCCTCCTCGGATTTCTATTGCTCGCGCTGTTCGGGGCAAAACGCGCCGCGCCTGAGCTGAACATTGCCGTCAGCTTTGCGACGCTACTCGCAGCCGCCTTGCTCGTCCTCCGCGTGGAGTTGCATGGCCCAATCCTGGTCTGGCACGATCAGTTCTTCGTCGACGCCTTCAACGTCTTTCTAGTCGGGCTCACCGCCTTCGTCGGGTTCACAACCGCGCTCTTCTCCCGTCCTTACATGCGCATCGAAGAATTCCACGGACGCCTCACTCCGCAAAGGCTGCGCCTCTATCACGCCATGTATCAACTCTTCATGGCCGCCATGTTGCTCGCCCTTCTCACCAACAATATGGGCCTGCTCTGGGTAGCGATGGAAGCCGCAACTCTTTCCACTGTGCTGCTGGTCTCGCTCTATCGCACGCGCGCCTCGCTCGAAGCCGCGTGGAAGTACTTTATCCTGTGCGGCGTCGGCATTGCACAGGCCCTCTTCGGCACCATACTCTTGTACTTTGCCGCGGAGAAGGCGCTCGGTCGAGAGGGCATGACCGCACTCCTTTGGACCCACCTCAACACCGTGAAGGGGCAACTCGAACCGCGTGTCCTGGGCCTCGCATTCGTCTTTCTCCTGGTCGGATACGGCACCAAAGTCGGCCTTGCGCCGCTCCACAACTGGCTGCCCGATGCGCACGCCGAGGGCCCCACCCCCGTCTCCGCCGTCCTCTCCGGCCTGCTGCTCAATGTTGCACTCTACGCCGTGGTTCGCTGCAAAGTCCTCGTCGAAGGGTCTATCGGCAGCCAACTTCCCAGCCGCATGTTGATGGCCTTCGGCCTGCTCTCCGCCGTGCTCGCTGCATTCTTCCTGTGGCGACAGAAGGACATCAAGCGCCTCTTCGGCTACTCCTCCATCGAGCACATGGGCATCATCACCTTTGCCTTCGGGCTCGGCGGCCCCGTCGCCAACTTTGCTGCGATGCTGCATATGACCGTGCATTCGCTCACCAAGTCCTCCATCTTTTTCACCGCAGGCCACGCCTCGCAGAAGGCTGGCACTCAGCAGATGGACGGCATCCGGGGCCTGCTAGACACCAATCCAACCATTGGCTGGGGGCTATTGCTGGGGTCCTTCGCAATTCTGGGCATGCCACCCTTCGGCGTCTTCGCCAGTGAATTCCTTATCCTGACCACTGCAATGCGCGTGCACCCCTGGACTACACCGCTCCTCCTCATCGCCCTCGGTGTGGCCTTCGCCGCGATCTTCGCCCGCGTCCAGCCGATGGTCTTCGGAGACAGCGAAGCGAAGCCCCTGCCTCACTCGCCCGCGCTGGTCCCCGTCTTCATTCACCTCGCCATCGTTCTTACACTCGGCGTCTACATGCCCCCCGCGCTCGCTGGATGGTATCGAGCCGCCGCACGCCTCATCGGATAATGCCCATGGCCTCCACTCTCCACGGTTCGCTCGCCAACAAGCTTCCATCGAACGTCTCATGCACTCACCTGGACCTCGGTGCTGTGGACTGGCAGAGCGCTTTGACGGAATTGAAGGCCATGGGCGCAACCTTTCTCACCGTATGGGGTGCCGACAATTGTGGCCGCGACAATGGCTACTCCATCCACGCGGCCTTCCTCACGTCGGCGGGCGTAGAGGTGTTGAGCCACCGCATCGAAAACGTTGCAAATCCTTCCTATCCGAGCATTGCCCCTCTGTTCCCCGCCGCATCGCGCATGGAGCGCGCCACGCGCGACCTCCTCGGCATTGCGAGTACCGGCCCCGACCGGCAACCGGATCAACGCGGCTGGTATCGTCACAACGGCTGGCCCGCCAACACCTACCCGCTCCGGCACAACAACCCGCACCTCGAACCCCGTGCCCCAAACCCCGGGCCCGACAACCCATATCCATTCGTCCAGGTCGAAGGCGATGGCGTTCACGAGATCGCCGTTGGCCCGGTCCACGCAGGCACCATCGAGCCAGGCCACTTCCGCTTCTCCGTCGTCGGCGAAAAAGTCATCCGCCTCGAAGAACGTCTCGGCTACACCCACAAAGGCGTCGCAAAGCTCTTCGAAACTCTCTCGCAGAAACAGGGCCACCGCCTCGCAGCGCGCCTCTCCGGAGACTCCGCCGTCGCATTCTCCTGGGCCTATTGCGCAGCCATCGAAGCCATCACCGCTGCCACGGTCCCGCCTCGCGCGGTCTACCTCCGCGCCCTCGCCCTCGAACACGAGCGCCTCGCAAACCATCTTGGCGACCTCGGCGCACTGGGAAACGACGCCGGCTTCTCCTTTGGACTTACTCAGTTCTCGCGCCTCAAAGAAGACCTGCTCCGCGCTAATCTCGAAGCTTTCGGCGAACGCTACCTCTTCAATTACATCCTCCCAGGGGGAGTTGCCCTCAACCTGCCTCAATCCGTCTACGCTCATCTCGTGCATCTCTACCGAGCACTCGACTACGAGGTCGCAGGCATGCAATCCATCTACGACGAGCACGGCGGCCTGCAGGACCGCTTTCGCGAGACAGGCCTGCTTAGCCATGGTCTCGCACTCAGCCTCGGCGCCATCGGCCTGGTTGCGCGAGCCTCAGGAATCGGCCGCGATCTGCGCGTCGACCATCCCTGGGCCCCCTATGACAAGATGGCAACTCAGATGGTTTTAGAAACAGGCGGGGACGTCGCAGCCCGAGTGCTGGTGCGTTTCCGCGAGATCTACGAGTCCCTCCGCCTCTGCCGGGCGCTGCTGGCAGATCTCTCCCACAACTCAATCGAAGCCACACCTGTGGCGTGCGATCTTGCCGTGGCCGAGCCGAATCGCCTTGGAATTGGCTTGATCGAAGGATGGCGCGGCCCCGTGATGATCGCCCTCGAAACTGGAGCGGATGGAGCAGTCCGTCGCTGCCACTCTCACGATCCGTCCTGGCAGAACTGGCCGTTGATAGAGCATGCGATCATCGACAACATCGTGCCGGACTTCCCCTTGATCAATAAATCCTTCAACCTGTCCTACAGCGGACAGGACGGGTGAGGCAGACATGTTCACAATTCTCTCTCGCATGATTCACACTGGCATATTGACCGAGCCCCTGCCCACTGTGGCCGTAGGCGCTCCCTCGACCGAAGCGCTGCAGCGCAGTCTCTGGAAGGTTCTCGGCCGCGCCCTATGCATCCGTCATGTTGACGCCGGATCCTGCAATGGCTGCGAACTTGAGATTCAGGCCCTCAACAACCCGTACTACAACATCGAAGGCACTGGCATCAAGTTCGTCGCCAGCCCGCGTCACGCAGACCTGTTGCTCGTCACAGGCCCTGTGTCCGTCAACATGGAAGGAGCTTTGCGACGCACATACGATGCCATTCCCGATCCCAAATTGGTGGTCGCGGTTGGAGATTGTGGGGCCTGTGGCGGGATCTTCGGCCAGAGCTACGCCAGTTGGGGAAGCATTGCAAATGTCATTCCTGTAAACCACACGGTTACGGGTTGTCCCCCAACTCCAGCGGCACTTTTAGCAGGCATCCTGCAAGCCATCGCTGCATCGGGTGCGGAAGTTTGAGGATCGATCTACTGTCCATCGGGTAACATCATTGGCCATGGGCGGAGAGTTCGTACGGCGGACCGAAGCCCCACCTGAAGCCCATGCAATCGCCCTGCGCACCCTTTGCACGCGGAGAACTTCCTGCCCTCTATACTTGAACCTGAGGGACCCTTGTCGGCAGCAACAACAGCAAGCTCAATCCGCCTGATCGCTGTAGACATGGACGGCACGCTGCTCGGTGCGGACAGCCGCGTCAGCCCGCGCAACCTCGCCGCCCTGCGCTCCGCCGAGGCCGCGGGCATTCGGATCGTCGTCGCCACGGGGCGCCGCCACAGCTTCGCCATGAGCGTCCTCCGCCCGCTCGGCCTGCCCCACGACTCGGTCCTTATCAGCTCCAACGGCACCGTCACACGCACCTTCGGAAACTCCGGCGCAAGCCCCTCCCGGCTCCTCGCCTGCACCCACCTGCCTCGCACCACCGCACTCTGGCTCTGCGACCACATCCGTGGAGTTGGCGAACGAAACTTTCGCGACACGCTCGTCCTCACCTTCGACCGCACTCTGCCCGATGGGGAAGACTGCCGCGGCGCGCTCGTCGTCGAGCAATTCGACCGGCTCACCGCCAGCATCGGCCGCTGGATGGCCCTCAACGAACCCTATATCGTCCAGGTCCAACCCATCGAGCGCGCCCTCGACGATGAGTCCGACTCGCCCATTCAGGCCATGCTCTGCGGGACCATCGAGCGCATGGCCCGCGCCGAGGCGCGCCTGCTCGAAGGCCCCGGCGTCGTAGTCTCCGGCCACGCATCGGAGTCGGCCCCACACCGGCTCACACTGCATCGCACCGAGTACGCCGCGCGCGATCTCTGTATCCTCGACATGCTCCCAGCGCAGTGTTCCAAGGGTGCGGCCCTGCTCGCACTCGCCCGCAATTATGGCTGCGACGCCGCGCGGGTCCTCGCCATCGGCGACAACTGGAACGATGTCTCCATGCTCCAGGCCGCAGGCCGCGCCGTACTCATGGACAACGCGCCGGACGATCTCAAAGCCCTCGCCCACACCCGCGCCTGGCACATCGGCCGCAGCAACCGCGACGACGGTGTCGCCCACGCCATTGAAGCCGCCCTCAAAGATTCAGGGTTGCCATCCTGAGCGCAGCAAACAGTCCCAGCATCTGTTTTCACCTGGCGATCGGATGCGCTCTCAACCGGGCTTCGCAATCGCCCTCGGCAACTTGTCGTAGATGCCGCCAAAGCCGCCGTTCGACAGGATTGCCACCACATCGCCCGCGCGCAGCTCCGGCGCAATCGCCGCGACGATCGCGTCCGCATCCGCATACACCGCCGCTTCCAGCCCACGCGCGCGCAGCTCCGCCACCACATTCTCCGGGTGTAGCCGTTCGCTCGCCGCAATCGCCTCTGATTGGAAGACCGCGGCCAGAACGCTGCGGTCCGCCAGCGCAAGGCTCTCCACCAACGCTCTCTCGAAGACGTTGCGCCGCAGCGTGTTCGACCGCGGCTCCAATACCGCCCAGAGTCGCCGCGCCGGATACGCAGTCCGCAGCGCACGCAACGTCTCGCGCACCGCCGTCGGATGGTGCGCGAAGTCGTCGATGATCGTCACGCCATTGACCTCGGCTCGCACCTCCAGCCGCCGCTTCACCGAGCGGAAGCTCGCCAGGGCCTCGACGATCGACGCTACCGGAACGCCCTGCCCCGCAGCCAGCGCCGCCGCCGCCGTAGCATTCAGCGCATTGTGCTCGCCCGCCATTGGCAACCGCAGCTCGGCATACGGCTCTCCGGCGCGCTGCAGCGTCCACCGCGAACCCATTCCGACAGGTTCTAAGTTCGCTATCCGCCAATGCGAATCCGCCTCAAATCCGTACCGCTCCACCGAGCAGAACGCCCGCGCTACGCACTCGTTCACGTTCTCGCTGCCGTCGAACGCCACCAACCGCCCGCGCCGCGGGACCAGGTTCACGAACCGCTTGAAAGCCGTCTTCACCGCCGCAAGGTCGGCGTAGATGTCAGCGTGGTCGAACTCCACATGGGTCAGAATCGCCGCGTCGGGAAAGTAGTGCAGGAACTTCGGCCCCTTGTCGAAGAACGCCGTGTCGTACTCATCGCCTTCGAGAATAAACGGCTGCCGTGTGCCTTCGACCGCAGCCCGCACCATGAAGCTC
>JAJZDL010000094.1 GCA_021851465.1 Acidobacteriota bacterium | reverse complement strand
GAGATGGGAATAGAACCAGCATACGGTGTTTCAGCCTGCGAGAAAATCCTTCTTCTTCCCTCGACGAAAAAAGCGTCCGCCGCCCCCGTTGAGGGGTGCCCACCCGACCGCGCCTTCTTCGAGAATGGCCCTCCTCAGCGCTGTCTTCTACAACCGCCGTCCTCCTATGCTCCGGCCCACACCCCCCCGCCAGCACCGCGAAGGACCTGCAACGCCATCGCTCGAAGCCCCGCTCAAACCATCCGATTGACCGCGCCGGTGAATGGCAATCTACGCCTTTCAACCCGCACTCCGATACAATGGGTTGAATGGCGGAACAGGAACCAGGCAAGCTCGCGCATATGCAGGCGGAAGAGGCGGCTGTGCCCGAAGCGTGGCGCAGAACCGAGCTCGCGCGTCACCCGGAGCGTCCCTACCCGATGGACTTCATCGCAGCACTCTTCACCGACTTCAGCGAGATCCATGGCGACCGCGCCTTTGGCGACGACACGGCGATGACCTGTGGCATGGCGCGCTTCCACGGGCGTCCGGTGCTGGTCGTGGCGAACCTCAAGGGCCGTTCGGTGAAGGAGCGCGTTGCGCGCAAGTTCGGCTCGCCCGATCCGGAGGGCTATCGCAAGGCGCTGCGCGCGATGAAGATCGCCGAAAAGTTCGGCAACCCCGTCTTCACCTTCCTCGATGTGGCCGGGGCCAACCCAGGAATCGGCGCGGAGGAGCGCGGGCAGGGCGAGGCCATCGCGCGCAACCTGATCGAGATGTCGCGGCTGCGCGTTCCGACCATCGCCACCATTACCGGCGAGGGAGGCTCCGGCGGCGCGCTGGCGTTGGCCGTCGCGGACCGGGTCCTCATGCTGGAGAACGCCATCTACTCGGTGATCTCGCCCGAGGGCTGCGCTTCCATCATGTGGAAGGACGCAAGCAAGAAGCAGCAGGCCGCCGCCGCGCTCAAGTACACCGCATACAGCGTGCTCGACCTCGGCTGTGTCGACGATGTCCTCGGCGAACCCGAAGGCGGAACGCACAACGACCCTGCCCTCGCCATGGCCATGATCGACGAGAAGCTGCGGTACCACCTCGCGCAGCTCGACGCCAAGCCGCTCGACCGGTTGCTGGAAGAGCGCTACCAAAAGTTCCGCAACATCGCGCAGTTCTACACCGCCGCCGAGCAATAAAAAGCGCGCGGCAGCCCACCGCCGCCCAGTAGTGAAAGCGCCAACGGAGCATCCTGCGGCAGCCCGGTCGAGCGCAATGAAAATCATCGTGGGCTGCAAGGCCCCAGATAGGTAGACGGGAGAACGACGCGCCCGCCGCTCTGAACGAAAGGACCGAAGTTGCAGCAGACCGCCATCGCCGCCGCTCCACCGCCACCCGGATTCGCGGGCGGGCGGGCCCGCCCGCGCTCGCTCGACTTCGCCCTCTTTATCGCAACGGTGCTGTGGTTCCAGTGCTCGCAGTTCCTCTCGGCGGACGCCGCCAACGGCCTCGACCGGGCCTTCGACCTGGGCAGTGCGCAGCCTCTCGCACAGGCGGTTCTGCTGCTCTTCCTGGTCGTATGCGGCCTCGCTCTCTTGCGCGCAATCGAGCGCCGCCTCGCGCCGCTGCGCCTTGCGCTCGGCCTTCCGCGCCGTTCCACGTCCCGCGCGGAGTGGGCCACGGGAGCGGCCATCGGATGGGCGCTGGCGTTGGCCTGCGTTCTGCCGATGGCCCTCGCGCGCGCGCTCAACATCCAGCTTTGGACGGAGTCGCGGGCTTTTCTGCTCCTCGGCCTGGGCCTTGCGACACTTGCCGTTGCAACGCTCGCCAACGCGCTGGCAGTCTACGGCTACGGCTTCCACCGGCTCATCGATGCGACCGGCCCTGTGCGCGCCACACTGGTCCTCGTCGGCCTGGCGACGCTCAACACCGCGCTCACTCCAACCGCCGACGGCACACCGGACGGGACGCGCATCCTGGTCGCGCTGCTGTTCTCCCTGCTGCTTGCGCTCTGCTGGCTGCGCACCCACGGCCTGTGGCTGCTATGGGGATTGAGCTTTGCCTGGGCCGCAGCGACTGCGGTCCTCTTCGACCTGCCGCTCAACGGCGACAACACGCTCGGCTCCATCGTGGACACGCGCGCCGCCGGCCCCGCATGGCTCACCGGCGGGACGTATGGCCCCGCGGCGGCCGCGCTCACGATCCTCTTCGTGCTCGCGGCGGTTCCCATCCTCGTCCGCGTCACCGACGACTACGCCTGGAAGTACACCCATCCGCCGCTGGTCCCCGGCGGCCGCGACGTAACCATTGCGCCGCCCGCCGCGCACGTCGAGATGGAGCAGGCCGCCCAGAATGCGCAGTCCTCCGAATCCGCGCAGGCGTTCAACCCCGCGTCGCTGGTGCAGATACAGCCCACCACGCCAGCGCGCGCCGCACCGCCGCCCGACACAGACAGTTAAGGCATCTTCCAATTGTGCAGTCCATAGTTCCGCGGGCAAATGTTCTGCGAGCAAAAAACCGGGATTCTTCTTCGCTGCGCTCAGTAATGACCGTTCAGCGATCTCCGGCTATCTGGCGCTGGCGAGCGCGGCCTGTTGGGCGGCGAGCAGTTGGCGAACGCCCTCTTCGGCGTAGTCAAGCATCGCGGTGAGCTGCGCGCGGCTGTAAGAGACGCGCTCCGCGGTGGCCTGCGTCTCCACCAGGCCGCCATCGGCCAGCATCACCACGTTCATGTCCACGTCCGCCCGCGAGTCCTCCTCGTAGGCCAGGTCCAGCAGGATGTTGCCGTCCACGATGCCGACCGAGGTGGCGGCCAGCATCTGGCGCAGCGGCGAGGCCTTCAGCGTGCCTGCGGCGACCAGTTTACCCAACGCCAGCGCGAGGGCGACCGAAGCACCTGTAATTGCCGCGGTGCGCGTGCCCCCGTCGGCCTGCAGCACGTCGCAGTCCAGGATGACCGTCCGTTCGCCCAGCGCCTTCATGTCCACCACGGCGCGCAGGCTGCGCCCGATCAGCCGTTGGATCTCGTGCGTCCGCCCGCCGACCTTGCCCCGCTCGCTCTCCCGCGCGGTGCGCGTCAGGGTGGCGCGGGGCAGCATCCCATACTCGGCCGTGACCCAGCCGCGGCCGGAGTTGCGCATCCAGCCGGGGACCCCGGTCTCGATGGTGGCATTGCACAGCACGCGGGTGTTGCCCGTCTCCACCAGCACGGAGCCTTCGGCGGTGGCGACGAAGTTGGGAGTAAAGCGGACTGGGCGGAGCGCATCCGCGGCGCGACCGTCGGGACGGAAGATGCGGGCGGTCGCGGCAGGCGGTTGCGCGGAGACCGTCCGGGAGGGGGCAGTGGAGAGCTGTGTCATGACGCGATTATAGTAGTGCAGGCTGTTCTTCTGTGGGGTGGTCGGGGAGGGGTTGGACACGGCGGAGACGGCTTCCCGATTTGGGAATCCGTCCCGATTTGGGAATAGAGATGAATATATTTGTTTTGTGTCAGTTGCACGTCGCATCCCCGAATTGTCAGTCCCATATCGGGAATATCGTGTCGGCACGGGAGGTTCAATCGGAGGGCAATACTCAATTTATTATCATTTACTTAGAACCATTGTCCCAGTTTGGCACTCAAACTGATTATAGAGTTTGTGCCTGCCTCCTCGTCTCCCGGGCAAACGTGGCAGCTCGGCAGGGATGCGAGTTGAACATTTGGCCGGCGCAAGGATGCAATCCGTACGAAGAGTTTGAGCAAGAGGGCAAGGATGTAACTCACGGAGTGACAACAACAACTGGAGTACAAAAACCATGCGGACTAAGCAGAGTTTCACCGCCTCGGAGATGTATCGCAGTTTTGAACCATTCACAGCGCCTGTTCCGCTCCGCACCGCGGCGACAGGGCTTACGGACGCGGGTGCGTTTTACGCAGTACCGCCGCCTCGCCGCGGCGCGAGTGCTGCGCCTCCCCTCCGCTCCCGTTCGCGGCCCGGCCAGCGGGCGGCCCTGGACGCCGGCCTGCTGCACGATGCGCGCAACCTGATGGGCGCCATCGAACTCTACTGTGACCTGCTGTCGATGCCCGGCGTGCTCCAGCCGGAGCACCAACACTACGCGGAGGACCTTCGGCTTCTGGGATCGCGCAGCGGAGCGTTGATCCAACGCCTGATCGAGCATCGCCTACAGCCCTCTCCAACGCACAATGGGCTGCTCTCCCGCGGGCACTCCATGGAGACGTCCTTTGGAGAGCGACGGGCCGCGTCGAAGAAGGCTGCCGATTGCATCGTAGAGGTAGGCGAGCGGGGGGCTGGAGCCGTGCCGGTCGGCACGCTGCACGAAGCGCCCGGTCCGGTGGGCCTGCGTGCGGTCGTCGAGCGCTGCGCGGGGCTGCTTGGCCGGGTGGCGTGCGGCCGGAGGGTCGAGGTGAGCTATGGGCCCTCCGCCTCGGTCCCGCTCGCTGTCGGCGAAGAGGCGGTGGAACGCATTCTGGTCAATCTGGTGAGGAACGCAGCGACTGCGCTGGGCGGTGCTTCGGCGCAGGGGCCTGGGGGCATCGCGCAGGGCGCGGTCGTCGAGCGGAGTGCGGACAGGACCGCCGACGAGACCCCAGGGGCGGTCCGTATCGGCGTGGGGCTGGCGGTCAATCGGGCGGACGATCCCCGGCCCTGGCCGCTGCGCCGCGTGCGGTTGACGGTGGAGGACTCCGGGTGTGGAATGACCGCGCAGCAACTGGAGCGGATTCTGAGCGGGAACCGGGCGCCCTCGCGGGGTGGACATGGGATCGGCTTCCGTATCGTGCGGGAGCTGGTCGCCGACTCTGGTGGAGACCTCCGGGTGATGAGCGCGCCGGGGGTCGGCACGCGGGTGCAGATCGAATGGCCTGTCGCGGCCTGCATACGCTCCGGTCCATGCGAAAGGCCGGCGGTTGAAGGGACGGGGTCGATATGCTGACACCGAACCGGGGTTTATCGGCTCCGCCCACGACGCGGACGGAGCAGTCCACTAGAGCGGGGGAGTCCGCGCTGCAGACGGCGCGGTCGCGGGCGGAGGCGGATGGAAAGGCTGGACGCGGTCCGCTCCGGGACAGGACCGCCCCAGCCGCGCCTTCGGGCATGTTGGTGGGGGTCTCGACGCTGGAGGCCGCGCACCGCCTGGAACGCCTGCCGGAGGGGATGCCGTCGCTGCGCCTTTTAGTGGTGGACGACGACGCTCCGGTGCGCAAGGCGTGCTGCGAGATCGCCTCCGCAATGGGCTTTGTACCGCTCCTCGCGGGCAGCGTACAGGAGGCATTGAGCGTGCTGCGGCAGCAGCCGGTGGAGATGCTTCTACTCGACCTCAGGCTGCCCGGCGGCGGCGGGCTGAGGCTGCTCTCCGAGGTCAGGGGTCTCTATCCCACGATGTGCGTGGTGGTGATGACGGCCTTTGCCACCGTCTCTTCCGCGGTGGAAACGATGCGCATCGGTGCCGCCGACTATCTGACAAAACCGTTCGCGATCGAGGAGTTGACCGGCGTGCTTGGCCGTACCAGCCGGCGGCTGCACCTCGACATCAAGAGCCGCCGCCTGCGCGAACGGCTGCGCACCCAGACCGGTTTGCGCGGGTTGATCGGCAGCTCGCCGGAGATGGAGAAGGTCTACCGCATCGTCTCGAAGGTGGCGCACTCGACCCATCCCGTGCTCATCCTCGGCGAGAGCGGCACGGGCAAGGAGATGGTAGCGCGCTCGATCCACGAGAACGGGCCGAACGCGGCCAGGCCGTTTGTCCCGGTCGACTGCGGCTCGTTGGTGCCGACGCTGATCGAGAGCGAGCTCTTCGGCCATGTGAAGGGGGCCTTCACCGGGGCCAACCGCTCCAAGGAGGGCCTGCTCTCGGCCGCCGCCGGAGGGACTGTCTTCCTGGACGAGATCGGCGAGCTGCCCATGGATCTGCAGGCCCGCCTGCTGCGGACTTTGCAGGAGAAAGAGGTTCGGCCGGTCGGGGCCACGCGCGCGGTGCCGATCTCGGCGCGTGTGCTGGCGGCGACCAACCGCGACCTGAGCGCGATGGTGGTGCATGGCGCCTTCCGCAAGGACCTCTACTTCCGCCTCAGCGTGGTCAACCTCAAGCTGCCTCCGCTGCGCGAGCGCAGGAACGACATCGCGGCGTTGGCAGAGCACTTTCTCGATCGCATCCAACGCGAGAGCGGCAAGGCACACACCTTCAGCGAGGAGGCAGTGCGGCTGATGGCCGAGTACGACTGGCCGGGCAACGTGCGCGAGCTGGAGAATGCGATCGAGCGCGCCTGCTCCCTCTCTTCGGGGCCGGTACTGCACATGGCCGACCTGCCCACGCAGTTGCAGGACTTCCGCGCCCACCGCCAGGCGGCCGCACTTGCATCCGCCGCCGACGCCAGCCTCCATCGGCAGACAGAGGGCCACGCGGAGCCCGGAGCGGTCGTCTCGATCGCCGAGATACAGCGCCAGGCGATCCTCGGCACCATCCGCCAGTTGAACGGAGACAAGCTGATGGCGGCCAAGCTGCTGGGCATCGGCAAGACGACGCTCTATCGCAAGTTGAAGGAGTACGGGCTGACTGAGGCAACCGGGCCCTTCGGAGACTGAAGCGCACCGGAGCGCGTGGCGAGAACCCGGTCTGGGCCAGAACGATCGGCCCGGACCGGCAGCCTACAGGTCATGGGGATGTGGGGGAAGAGAGTGGATTTGTGCCACCCGGAGCGGACGGCGACTGGCCGAAGCCACCCGACCCGAATCCACTCGATCCACTGCCGCTCGACGACGAACCGAAGCCGCTCGACGACGAACCGAAGCCGCTTGACGACGAACCGAAGCCGCTCGACGACTGGCCAGTGCCGCTCGGCGACTGGCCGGTCGCACCTCCGCCCAACGTTCCCAGGCCACCGCCATTCAGGGCCGCCGCTGCCTTCAACAACTCGATCCGCGGGTCGTAGAGGAACTCCCAGGTCTGATAGGTCGTCTGCTGGTTCACAACAAGGATCGCGTTGCCCGTCGCACTGCTTCCTACGCCCATAATCGGCCCGAATGAGCCGCCCATTCCCGTGCTGCCCATGCCGGCGGCGCTGCCAAGCCCCGACGCACCTCCAGGCCCGGTCGAACTTCCCGATCCCGAGGAACTCCCGAAGCCGAACGAACTGCTCGAGTCTGTTGAGCTGGAATCTCCTGGGGTACCCGTGGCACCGGCTGCTCCACCGCCTCCACCGATCCCACCTCCTCCACCAATTCCACCACCGCCGCCGATTCCACCGCCTCCGCCGATTCCACCGCCTCCGCCTGCTCCGGGTGCTCCGCCGATGCCGCTCGACTGCATCCCAGCGGCTGCACCCAAGCCTCCGGTCGCAAGTCCAGCCAGCGGTTCGCCGAAGAAGCCCGTGACGGTCGTCTTGTTCTGGCCGACTCCAATCAGCCGGTAGTTGGCCTTGCCGGTGAGCGGGTCCACATACTGCTTGCGTAGAAAGCGCGTGCCATTCGCGTTCTCCAATATCTGCATCGATCCGGGGTACTGGCCGAACTGCCTGTAGTACACCTGTATCGCGCGCACATACTGCCTGGCCCGATTCGCGGACTCCACTTCGCGATCGCGGCGCAGGTTGAAGGCCACCTTGCTCGCGGCAACGCTGAGCAGGATCAGAATGATTGCAACAGCCACGACCAGGCCAAGGAGCATGTAGCCCCCCTCGCCTCCGCGCGGCCCCTCGTTCCCGATTTTATCTTCCCGGTTCATCGTCAATTTGTCAGCAACGGCAGAGCTTGCGTGTCTTTGTACTGCAGGTCTTCAACCTGGATGGACTTCTCCGCAATCGAGACCACGCGATAGCGGCGCATCACAATGTCGCCTTCGCCGGCCCGAAAGACGGTATCGTTATGCAGCAGAAAGGCCTGCGGCGTTCCGTTCGGGTCTGTCAGAACGCCGAAGAACTTCAGGTCGATCGGCGGCGGTGGCGGCGGTGGCGGTGGCGGCGGACAGTTTGGCGGACAGGGCTTCACCTCCGGTGCTGTCCCCGCCTGTGGCCGGGCTGAGCTGACAGGCTCGGGAATGGTCACAACCGGGGCCGAGTTTGCCGAGAATATATTGCGGCCGCTGCCCGCATACTCCACCGACTCAGTCACCAGCATGGCGCTCATATGCAGGGTTGGGTCGAGCGCAGCGGAGGTTGTCCCCACCTTTTTTGCGGCTGTGCCTCCTTGGGCCGTAGCAGTGAAACTGCCAGTTGCCTGCGCGCTGTTGTCGGCAGAGGCTGTAGTCGGAGCCGGCTCGGGCGTCGCAGGCGCGCTGCCGCCATTCAGTTCGAAGTAGAGCACCGCAGCCGCAATCAGCACAAACGCAGCCACTGCCGCGTACTTCTTCCGCTCCTCCAATGCCGCGCTCTTGGCCGCTTTCATAGCCCATGCCCTCCAGCCGTTCCGGCGCCTTTATCGGCAGTCGCGTCCACGGCTGTCGCCAGCGTATGCGGCGGGGTTCCGCGTTCATAGGTTGTCAGGCGCAGCCGCAGGTTCACGGTCCCGGTCTGTTGGCCGGTCAGCGTCTGTCCGAGGATGACGAAGAACATCTTGTCGCGCTCCAGCGAGTTGATGAACTCCACCAGCGGACGGTAGTCTCCGCTGAGGCTGGCGTCGATGCGCACCTCGGTGAGCTCGCCTGCCGAGCCGGCAAGCACCGGCGCATACATATACTGTGCCCGAATGAGCCGCACCCCTTGTTTCTTAAACAGAACGCCAAGCTCGGCCGCGATCTCCGAGTCCGATGCGGGAAGGCGCTGCTCGGAGAACTGGTTCGCCTCCTTGGTTGCGCGCGCCAGCTTTGCATCCAGGCCGCGCAGGGGCAGAGCGGCAATCTGAGCGGTCTTCAGCGTGGCTCGCTCCTGCTCCAGCGCAGCGGCGTTGCGGCTACTCGCCGAATTCCACAGAAAGGCCATCTGCCCCAGCATATAGAGGTTTACCAGCGCCAGCAGCCCAACACCCGCCCAGTGCAGGTTCAGCGGGCTGAGCAGGTCGCGCGCTTGCCGCAAGCTCCTGCCGAACGAGACGGTTGTCTTTACTTTCTCGATGATGTTCATCGGACACCTCCATTGGCAGCAGGCTTGCCGCTCTTCGCAGGGGCGGCTGTCGATGCATTCGTCCGATGGATCGCCTGTGCCTGCCCAACAGCAGGCCTGGCCGTGGCCTTGGCCTTGGTATTGGCAGCACCCTTAGAGTTCGATGAAAGTGCCGGGCTCGGATGCTTCGCCACTCCCGGCTGGGCCTGGTCGGCCTCGGTACCGTTCGCCTGTACGATCTCTTGCTGCTGATCGCGCTCCTTGGTCGGCTCGGGCAATGGGTTGTACCCACTCACAATGTCGAACTCCACGCCACCGGGAGCGACGGCCGCGGCCGTAGGCACCAAGCCGTTTCGTTCCTGTGTCTGGGCCGTCTCGTTGGCCAGTTGCGGATGGATGAAGCACTGGCTGAGCTCCAGGTTGTGCACCAGATCGACGGCAAGATCGCGTTGTCCACTCACGCGCAGGCGGATGTTGACGTCTCCATTCGCCATGAGTGAGGGTTCAATGCTGGTCACCTGAACGCCCGCGGGGAGTACGCGTTCCAGATCCATCATCACAGAGGTCCAACTGAAACTTTTGCGCGCAAAAAGCGCATTGAGAAACTGCGAGCGGTCGAGCTCCGCGCGGTTCTGCGGCTGCCTCATGCGCGCCTCGTTGGTCTGTCGCTCCAGTTGCACGGCACGGACCTGCGCCTTCAGCGCATCGATGCGCGCCTGGTCGGCGTGCGCGCGCTTCTCCAGCACATGCAAAACGATGCCGAGCGCCACCGCCAGCACGGCCAGCGCCGCCATTGCAAGGCGGAGCCGCGCAAACAAGGGCCGCAGCTCGACAAAGGGACGGGTCGCGAGATTGAGGGAGATGCGCATCAGTTGGCCAGCGCCCCCCTTACCCCAGCCAGCCAGCCGAACGGTGCCGCGTCGGCAGTGCCTGGCAAATTTGCCCCCGTCGCCAGCATCCTCGGCTGTACGATCTCCTGCACGGCCAAAGGCCCGATGTGTGCCCGGTCGAGCAGTGCGGTCAATGCCGTAGCGCCGAGCGTTCCGGCTGTATGGACGACCGGCGGCGGCGTCTCCAGCGTGTCCTCGAAGTAGGCCGCGGCAACGCTGACAGCCTGCGCGACCTCGCTGGTCGTCTCCGCAATGTTGTCCTCTGCGGCAATCGCGTACGCAGCCTCACGGGCAATCTCTTCCTGTATCTCCTGCGCGAGAATCGCCGCATCGTTGGCGGCCGCTACGTCGTTTGATCGTGGCCCCAATTGCACTTCGCCCCCCAGATCGACGGTGCGGTGCAGGAGCAGGACCCCGGCCTTCACAATCGCCGTGGTGACTCCCTCGCGCCCCGCGTTGACCACCAGCGCAGGGGCCTCGTGTTCATCCAGCCCGGCCAGTGCGGCCAGCGTACTCGGCAGGACGGCGCCCGGCTCAAAGCCCGCCTCGCGCACCACGCTCTCATAGTCGGCCAGCAACGCGCGCGGCATCGCAACCGCCAGCACTTGCAGGTTGCTTTTCGATGCGGCCATCACCTGGTAGCTCACGGCGGCGTCGTCGGCGTCGAACGGAAGCAGCTTCTTCAGCCGAAAGCGTACGACGGGCAGCGCCTCGGAGTGTTTGGCGGGCAGCTCGTCGAAGTCCAGCAGAAGCACTCGCAGCGATGCGTCCGGCACAATCAGCGTCACCTCGCGCGAGCGCAC
>JAJZDL010000093.1 GCA_021851465.1 Acidobacteriota bacterium | reverse complement strand
GCTACCCAAATCTCACGCCCGCTCAGCTCGCCGAGGCACGCGCCTACGCCTACGGCGGGTGCGTCATTCAGGATCTCGGCTACTATCCCATGGGTAGGCCGCTCTTCTCCAACCTGCTGCACTACGTCCGCACCGGAGACTTCATCCGCGCGCTCTTCCGCGACGCAAAAGGCCCTAACGACGTCGCCTTCGCCGTCGGTGCGCTCTCCCACTACCTCGGCGACACCATCGGCCACGCCAACGCCATTAACCTGGCCGTGGGAATCGAGTTCCCCGCGCTGGCCGCCGAGTACGGCCCCAACGTCAACTACGCCGAAGGAGAGCACCAGCACGTCCGCGCAGAGTTCGCCTTCGACATCAACGAGATCGACAAGCACCGCCTCGCCCCCGAGCGCTACCTCAACCACATCGGATTCGCCATCCCCGTTCCCTTGCTCGCGCGCGCCTTCTACGACACCTACGGCCTGGACATCGCGGTCGTCCTCGAACACCGCCGTCCGACCCTGCTCAGCTACCGCTACTCCGTCCGCACCCTGCTTCCACGCGTCGCCTACGCGGAGGCCCTGCTCAACCGCAAACACATGCCGCCGGACACGCCCAGCCCCGCGCTCGACAGCCTCAACCGGCAGATCGCTGCACTCGCCGTGCAAGATAGCTGGAGCAGATACCGCAACCACGCAGGCCTCGGGACCCACCTGTTGGCGGGCGCAATCTTCATCGTGCCAAAGATCGGCCCATTCTCCGACCTTGCCCTGCGCGGCCCCACCAAGCAGAGCGAACAGGACTACATCAATTCTCTGGCCTTGACCACCAACGCCCTGCGCCAGATGCTCGCGCACGCCACCACATCCGACGGCATCCTCAACAAGGACCTCGACACCGGAGACATCATCCGCCCCGGCACCTACCGCCTCTGCGACCTCACCTACGCCGACCTGCTCCACAAGGTCGCCAGCGCGCCCACCACGCCCATTCCCTACGGCATCCAGCGCGACCTGCTCGCCTACTTCGCCGACCCGTATAAGGTCATCTACCTCCAGCGCGACCCCAAACTCTTCGCCCGCATGGAGGCCGAGATCCCCATCCTCAAGACCATCTCCACCCGCGCGGAGTACCCCGACACTGCTTTCTTGCCGGAGCCCACCGAAGACGCCGCCCCCGCCCCTCTACCCGAAACTGCGCCGCAACCACCGGCCCAAACCCAGCCACAGCCCCAACCCTAGAAGATTTCGAAGTTCACCTCGACGTTCTCGAACACGGCGACCGGCTTGCCATTCTCCGTGGCGGGCTTGAACTTGTACTGCTGCACCGCATCGACCGCATTCTCGTCCAGTCCGTCGCCAAGCCCGCGCAACACATGAACATGCTGCGGCAGCCCATGCTCATCCACCACCAGGCCGATGAGCACGATGCCCTCCACCTTGTCCTTCTTCGCCAGCTCCGTGAACTCCGGTGCCGGCTGGGAGATGATCTTCGGTGCCGTCACGTCACCGCCAACCCGCTTGACTCCGTTGGCCGCCTCATCGGCTGGCGGTACCGGCCCCACCGCCGTTCCCGAATCGGGCAACGTGTAGTTCACCGTAATCGTCGTCTCCACCTCCGTCGGCTGGCCATTCATCAGATACGGCTTGTACGTCCACTGCCGCACCGCATCCATCGCGCTCGTCCGCAGCATCTCTGGCCCGCTGACGACCTCCAGCTCTTCGACCGTTCCCGTCTTGGAGATGGTCGCGTGCAGCACCACCGCGCCCTGAACGTGAGCAGCCTTGGCTATTGCTGGATACACCGGGTCAACCTTCGAGATCAGATTCCCCGCAATCACGCCGACAGGAACCTGCAACTGCTGCGCCGACCCGTGCGGTATCTGCGAAGCGCCAACGACCGGTGCCGGGCCAACAGATTTCTGGGCAATCATCGTGTTCTGCGCTAGGAGTTGAACAATCTGCTTCTTGAACTGCTCGCCGTTCAGCTTCGTCTGCACAACCTGCAACCGCTGCTGTGCATCCTGCGTCTGCTTTTTGAACTCAGGGCTGTTCGGATTTATTTGCGCATCCTGCAATTGCCGCTGCGCGTCCTCCATCTGCTTCTTGAACTGCTCGCTGTTCGGATTCGTTTGAGCATCCTGGTTCTTGTGCTCCCAGTCTTGTAGCCGTTTTACCTTCCATTCGCAACCTATCTGAGATTGAACAGCTCTCGTCTCGTCGTCTGCCCGGCAAGAGTAACGACCCGCAGCCGCCTTGTCTTCCTCGCATGTGCCGCCGTGTCCGCGGTACGGCACGCCGCCGTAATAGGTGCAAGACATGTCCGGTTGGCCGCCAGTCTTCGCTGTGCCCGATGGAGCAGGATCGATCGCGCTCAGACGCTGGCCCGTAGCGGCGTCGCCACCCTGACCGCCCGATGCCTGGGCCATCGACCGGTTCTGCGACAGCGTGACCGGCTCCTGTTCCATCGGCGACGCCACGCTGGCCGTACCGCTCCCCGCGCCGGACTCCGCCCGCGCCATCGTCACGATACAGCCTCCCACTCCGGCAATCAGGACCGTCAGTACCGCCATCGCCGCCCACTGAGAGGCCATCGAGACGCCTCCGTATCCGAGCAGCCGTTTGATTCGGATCGTGAGGATTCCTCCATTCGCTCCAAGCGCAACTTCAGGGTAGAAAGACCGACGCTCTTCTAGGATCGACAACGCCCGCGCGTATGCCAGCCGGTCGCCGCCCACCGCAACCGCCAGCTCGTCGCAGCAGCACTCGCGCTCGCGCCGCACCTGCTTCGAGACCCACCACACCGCCGGATGGTAGAAGAGCAGCGCCTCGATCGCGGATTGCAGGACGCTGACCAGATAGTCGTGCCGCCGGATGTGCGCCAGCTCATGCGCCAGGACCGCCTCAATCTGCAATGCGGACATTCCCGTGAGGCAGCTTGCGGGGATCAAGATGACCGGGCGCAGCCAGCCGATCACCGTCGGCGCCTGCACCAGCGCGGAGTGCATCAGCCGCACCGCGCGCGCCACGCCAAGCCGCCGCCGCAGCGCGTCGAACGCCTGCTGCAACTCCGCCGGCACAGAGCCCGTGCCCATCGACCGCATCCTGCGCGCAACCATCAGCCCCACATTCAGCCGGACGACAAACAAGGCCACGCCCGCCAACCACGCCAACAGAAGCCACGGCAGCGCGCGGTCCAGCTCGACGGCGACCTGCATCGGCCAGGTCGCGGTCGCGTCTCCCGCCCCAACCTGTAGCGTCATGCCCGGAGCGATGGCGATTGCAGTGCCGTCGAAAGCGGCCCGCAACCGGTACTCCTTCGATGCCAGGCGCGCAAAGGTCGCCAGCGGCAGCGCAACCATCAGCGCAAGAGCAAGGCACGCAGCCGCATAGCGCGCCCTGGCCGGTCGCGCGCCGAGCAGGTTCAACACGCAACCCAGCACGACCGCAACCAGGGCCCCCTGCCAGCAAAAGTGCAGTAGCGTCCAGCCCAGCGCATGGATCATCGGCTGCCCACATAGATCGATCAAAGTCGTCATCGCGCCCCCCTCTCGTACTCGTCCAGCATCCTGCGAATCTCCGCCAACTCCGCCGACGACACCTTCTGCGCCGAGAGCGCGCCCAGCACCAGGTCCTTCGCCGAGCCGTCAAACGCGCGCTGCACCAGGTTCCGCGCCAACTGCCGCTGCGTCTGCTGCTTCGCAATGCGCGCCTCGTACACATGCGACCGGTAGCGCTCGCTGCGCGACAGCAGCCCCTTCTCCGCCATCACCTGCATCTGCTTCAGAATGGTTGTGTAGCCGGTCTCCTTGCTGCTGGCCGTATGCACATCGCGCACCGTGCTCGGCCCCAGCGCCCAAAGGATGTTCAGGATCTCCAGCTCGGCCTCGGTTGGAAGCAGTACTGCACTGCGGGTTTGAACGCGTCGCCTGATCATGCAGCCACAATAGTACGACGCTAGTCGTATGTCAACGATTATTTTCGTACAATCTCATTTCTTTTTTGGCGTGTCCAATGGAAGAGGGCCTTTCGCCGCCCAGAATCGCCATTCTCAACCCTTACCCCCCGTCCACTTACCGCTCACCCTTGTTTCTCCCCGGCCAGCGGTCTTTCGAGCGGCGCGAAGACTGGCGGCAGGCGGCCACGCGGAGGTTGGCCATGCCGCGGGCATTCTTACTGGCGTACCGGGCCGTGAGGATTTATACTCCAACCATCGGCGCGGCCCAAGCGGCCTGGAGCGCCGTGTGGACGAGGTGCATCTTCAGCGAATGCCTGAATGAGAGTACGCTCCCAGTTCCTCCCGGCGCGCCGCCCGGCTTCAGCGCCGGAGCGAAGGGGCTTCGCGCAAGGACGCCCCTGTTGAATGGCCTTGCCGGTTGCACAGGCGCTGCGCTGCGTTCCGCCCTGGACGATCTGGCTGCAACCGTATTTCCTTCCGACTGCCGCGTCTGCAACCGTCCGCTGTTGCGCTGCACGGCGGTTCCCATCTGCGATCTCTGTCGAACGTCGGTGCCTGCGCAGGCTGCGGCGATGTGCCGCATCTGCGGCGAGGCCCTCGACCTCGATATAGAGAGCGCACGTTTCGCCAGCCAACACTTGGGCGAAGGCCTGCTCTGCGATGGTTGCCGCACCGATCTGCCGATGTTTGAGCGCGCGGTCGCGTACGCGGCCTACCGAGATGAACTGCGCGAGATGGTCCACCTGCTCAAGTATGAGCGGATGAGCGGTGTCGCCACCTTGCTGGCCCCAATGCTGGCCAATTCAATCCTGACGATCGAGGCCGAGGCCGCGCAGGATCTCGTCGTCGTTCCGGTGCCGCTGTTTCCCAGCAAGCGGCGCCAGCGGGGCTACAACCAGTCAGAGCTGCTGGCCAAAGCCGCCCTGGTCGAACTGCGCCGCGCGCGCCCTGCATGGCGGCTTCGTTTGGAGCCTGCTCTCATGCGCCGCCGCCGCGACACACGAAGCCAATTTGAACTCAACTCGACCAGCCGTTATAGAAACGTGAAGGGGGCCTTCGAGGTGGACGTGGACTCTATCCGACCTGGCTGCGAGGTGCTGCTGATCGACGACATCTATACCACGGGCGCGACCGCGCGCGAGTGTTCGCGGGCGCTGCGCAGAGCAGGTGCCAGCAAGGTCTGGGTTGTCACGTTGTCTCGCGCGCAGAGGCCGCAAGTGCAGATCCCGGACGTTGCGATGTGGGACAACAGCCCACCGCTCTCATCGCAGGGATATGGATAAAAGCAACAGGGAAGCACGTTCGGGTTTAGATGCCTTTAGCATTCTGATCGACTTTCAACTGGATCGACGCAACAGAGTTCGCGATGCAGGCTGGAACTGGAGGGTTTGAGCAATGCAAGCATCCCACACTTCGTCGAAGGCGCGGAAGCAGCGGACGAGCGGCAGCCGCCACGCAAACGGCCACACCTCTCCGCGGCTGATCACGGAACTCGATGTGCGCATCGGCGTCTTTCGCCAGCCTGCGATGCAGACTCCGGTGCTGGTGCTGAACGCCTCGTACGAACCGATCAACATATGCGGAGCGCGGCGCGCGCTGGTGCTGGTGCTGAAGGGCATTGCGCGCACCGAGGAGGCGCAGGGCGCGGTGCTGCACGCAGCACGCGTGAATGTGGCCATGCCGAGCGTGATCCGCTTGCTGGAGTACCGCCGGATCCCCCACCAGACGCGCGCCCTCTCGCGCAAGAACATCCTTCTGCGCGATCGCAACGCCTGCCAGTACTGCGGCATCGTCCTGACCGCGGGCGAACTCACGCTGGACCATGTGGTGCCGCGCTCGCGCGGCGGGCTCTCGACCTGGGAGAACCTTGTGGCCTGCTGCCACGAGTGCAACCGGCGCAAGGGCAATCAGCTGCTGCACGAACTGACGGAGATGAAGCTGCAACGCGAGCCGCGCCCCTTCAGCCTGCATACATCGCGCCACATCATGCGCATGATCGGCTCAGCCGACCCGAGTTGGAGGCGCTATCTCTACTTCGATTCGCAGCCGGAGTTTGAATTTGTTGCGTGACGCGTGAACCAGCTTCCACTTCACTGGGATCGCCCAGCGGGCGGCGATGCGATCTTCTGGCCCTGGCTCTGCGTCTGGTTCTGTCCGGCGGGCGGCTTGTCGTTGGTGATGTCCTGGCCATTGTAGATGATCCGGCTGGTGGCGCGGAACTGCTTGTAGTCGGTGTAGCGGACGACCGACCGCATGTGGACGTCCTCGCTCAGCGCTCCGTTCTGCGCGGCAAAGTGCAGCACTCCCTCCGCCTTCGTATAGGTGGGGAACCAGTATTTGCCGTCCACCTGCTCGTAGTAGGTGGTGAACGGCGGCTGCAGGTCTTCGTGGCCGGGGCGCGTGTCCTGCGGGACGGTCTTGCCGTTGATAAGGACGATCTGTAGGTCCCTTTGGTCGACCCAGACCCTGCCCTGAAAGTAGTGCTTGTTCTTCTCGATGTACTTGGGGCCAGCGTCGAAGACGTAGGTATCGAGATCGTCGACCTTCTCCTGGCCGACGTACTTCACATCGTACGCGGGCAGGTCGTCGGTGGTGAGGATGAAGGGCAGTCGGTGTTCGATCTCGTCGAAGTCGGCGGGCGTCATCATGACCCGTTCGAGTGTGTTCTGCGGCGCGAAGACCACATGCTCTTCGCGCCGCCCTGCATCGTTGAAGGTGATGTCGGTGACCTGCTGGTACTCCCCGTCAACCTTGCCGGTGTCGTCGTCGATGGTGTCGACCTTCACGGACTGGGTGAATGTGTAGTTCTCGCGCGCCTGCTTGAACTCAGCCTCGCGCTCGCCGAACTTCTGCACGATCTGGTCCACGGTGATGCCAGTGGGCGGCGTGGGATCGATGGGGCCAAAACCGTTTTGGGCGTACACCGCAAGAGAAAGCGTGAGTGGCGACACCAGAGTGAGGGCGAAAAGGGCGGTGGGCACTTTGGCGAGCAGATTCATCGGGGCAAAACTCCGGCTACATTTGCGGTGAAAGGGCCTCTGGGGTTGGATGCGTCGAAATTGATGTGGAGTCCCCACTCCCCTCTCGCGCAAGCGCCTCGTCATCGAAATCGTAACACCGCTCTCGTCCAGATGTGGCTTCGCCGAACGCGATGGATCTTCCAATGCTCCACCGGCGTCGCCGATCCACGGGGAATGAATCGGGCGTCGATTCAGTAATAGATGGATAAGGTGTTATCGGCACAGAGGCCGGGCATCTCTTGGTTGGAATGATCCCATCTTCAGGAGAACCCGCAATCCGGGAGCATCGCGTAATTTGCCCTGAGCGGCGACAGCAGCGAAGCGCGCTTCCTAACGCAGAAAAGCGCCCAGTTCTCCGGCGGCGTTGCGCAGGTGCGGCAGAAAGCGGGTCTGCATCTCGTAGGTGGAGATGCGCGGAGCGCTGCCACTCAGGTTGATGGTCGCGGCGACGCGTCCGTTGGGCGAGTGGACAGGCACGGCAAGCGAGCGCAAGCCGACCTCGTACTCCTGGTCGACCAGCGCGTAGCCTTGGCGGCGGACGTTGCGCAGCGCGAGGCGCAGCTTATCGACACTACTCACCGTGCGCGCGGTATGGGCGGTGAGCACAACGCGCGCCAGATACTGCTCCAACTGCTCGGCGGGCAGGTGCGCCAGCAGCACGCGGCCCATGCTGGTGCAGTACGCAGGCAGGCGGCTGCCGATGTGCAGGTCGTCGGACATCACGCGCGAGACGGTGGAGCGCGCAACGTAGACAATCTCGTCGCCATCCAGAGTGGCCACCGAAAAGCTCTCGCGCAGCGCGGCGGAGAGGCGCTCCAGAATGGGTTGGGCTGCCGCCGTCAGCGAGTTGGTCGTCGTGTAGCTGTTGGAGAGCGCCAGCATGTGCGGGCGAAGTGCGTAGCGAGATCCATCCTCGGCCCCGGCAAACCCCAGCTTGCTCAGCGTATAGAGGCAGCGGCGTACGGCGGCGCGTGAGATGCCCGTCTTGGCCGCAAGCTGCGAGATGGTCATCTGCGGGGTCTGCGGCGTAAACGACTGGATCACCAGCAGGCCCCGCGCCAGCGAGGCCATGAAGTTGGGATCGCCGACAAATTCGTCGAGGCCCGCACCCGGTGTGCCCCTGGCCACTGCAACCGATTTGTCGTTCGCCACATCCGCCAACCTGGGCGCGGACGCTCTGCTCGTGGCCCGCTGCTGTGCCATAGCGGTTGTGGTACTGGACACCAGTGTGCCGTCTCCAGGGCGGCGCGATACAGCGCTCATCGAAGTCCCCTCTTTTCGCCGTCGCTCTCTGCTATTCCTACGGAGTTCGATAGCCGAACTAATAATACGATAAACGCACACTGCCACCGCCGCAAACGTCCGTCGCAGCATGAAAGACCATTGTGCATCCCTGCGCCATACAGCGAACCCGACTGCGCCGCGCTGCATCAGACTTAGCAGTCTTTGCAGCTCTGTGAGGGGCGAGTTGTTTCGCACGCCACTCCCCTTTACAGGACAATCCAATCTCTGTGAGAAAATCGACCTCTATGAACCCCAGACCCTCGGACCACATGCCGCTCGACCAGCGCCCCGCATGGAAGGCACTGCAAAGCCACTTCCAGTCGATCGGAACAAAGCATCTGCGCGATCTATTTGCCGCGGATCCAACGCGTGGCGAGCGGCTCACGGCAGAGGCTGCCGGCCTCTTCCTCGACTACTCCAAAAACCGCATCACAGACGAGACGCTGAAGCTGCTTGTAGCTCTCGCCGAGCAATCCGGCCTGCGCGCCAGGATCGATGCCATGTTTCGCGGAGACAAGATCAACATCACCGAGGACCGCGCCGTCCTGCATGTGGCCCTGCGTTCACCAAAGAGCGAAACCATCCTGGTCGATGGCGAGAATGTGGTTCCCGCAGTACACGTCGTGCTCGACAAGATGGCAGCCTTCGCGGAGCGCGTCCGCTCCGGCCAGTGGAAGGGGCACACCGGCAAGCCGATCCGCACCGTCGTCAACATCGGCATCGGCGGCTCGGACCTCGGCCCCGTCATGGCATACGAGGCGTTGAAGCACTACAGCCAGCGCGACCTCGCCTTCCGCTTCGTCTCCAACGTCGATGGCACGGACTTCGCCGAAGCGGTCCGCGACCTCAACCCCGCCGAGACGCTCTTCCTGGTCGCCTCCAAGACCTTCACCACGCTGGAGACGATGACCAACGCCCACTCCGCGCGCGAGTGGGCGCTCGCCGGGCTGGGCGGCGATGAGAAGGCCGTGGCGAAGCACTTCGTCGCCATCTCCACCAACGCCAAACTGGTCGCGGAGTTCGGCATCGACACGGAAAACATGTTCGGCTTCTGGGACTGGGTCGGCGGGCGCTACTCCATGGACTCCGCCATCGGCCTCTCCACCATGATCGCCATCGGGCCGGAGAACTTCCGCGCAATGTTGGCGGGCTTCCACGCGATGGACGTCCACTTCCGCACCGCGCCGTTTGAAAAAAATCTGCCCGTCCTCCTCGGTCTGCTCACCCTCTGGTATACAGACTTCTTCGACGCGCAGACCGTCGCCGTCCTTCCCTACGAGCAGTACCTCAAGCGCTTCCCCGCATACCTCCAGCAGTTGACGATGGAGTCGAACGGAAAGCATGTAACGCTCGCCGGCACGCCCGTCGCCACGCAGACCGGCCCCGTCTACTGGGGCGAGCCGGGAACCAACGGCCAGCACTCCTTCTACCAGCTCATCCACCAGGGAACGCGCCTCATTCCCTGCGATTTCATTGGCTTTGCCAGATCGCTGAACCCGCTGGGACGCCACCACGACATGCTGATGGCCAACGTCTTCGCCCAGGCCGAAGCCCTCGCCTTCGGCAAGACCGCCGAACAGGTCAAGGCCGAGGGAACGCCCGATTGGCTCGTCCCGCACCGCGTCTTCGAGGGCAACCGCCCGTCCAACATCATCCTTGCAGACGCGCTCACGCCCTCAGTCCTCGGCCAGCTCGTCGCCCTCTACGAGCACTCCGTCTTCACCCAGGGGGCCATCTGGAAGATCGACTCCTTCGACCAGTGGGGCGTCGAACTCGGCAAGGTCCTCGCCACAAAGATCCTCGGCGAACTCGAAAGCCCCACCGATCCCGCCATGCAGCACGACACCTCAACCGCCAGCCTCATCCGCCGCTACCGCGCCAGCAAGTAGCGAAGAAAGACCGTCGCATAACCCACTGTTGTGGGGGATCGGGATTGTTGAAACTTAGGCTGTGCCATCCGCCTTATTTCCCTTTACCTGAGGCCCAACGAGGGCTTAGTCTGCGTCTATGGACTATTCGCAGATCATCACGATGGAGCCGGGCAAGCGGAGCGGGAAGCCGTGCATTCGCGGACTGCGCATGACCGTGGGGGATGTGCTCGGATACCTGGCGTCGGGGATGACGCACGCGGAGATACTGCGCGATTTTCCCTGCCTGACGGAAGAGGACATTCGCGCGTGCCTGGCGTTCGCAGCCGACCGTGAGCGCAAGTCGGAGACTGTGGCGGCGTGAAGCTCCTGTTCGACGCGGGAGATTGAAGCGCAGTTACGCTCCGCGCACGAGATGGTGCGGGCGTTCATCGAGAAAGATGAGGAGACATGCCTGCTGCTTGGGCGAGGGTAGACCCACCCTTCGCTGGAAAAAAGCGAAGGATGGGGCACCCACTTTTGAGGGAAGATCAAGATTGCAAAAACTCAGGGTGGGCCACCTGTGATCTTTCAAGAGGTTGTCCATTCGAACTGAACCGGAGAAGCTGGTTGTGACGAGCAATCAGAACCTTCGGAGGGAACGAATGGAC
>JAJZDL010000092.1 GCA_021851465.1 Acidobacteriota bacterium | reverse complement strand
GAGCCGCCGTGTCGCCGAGGAGACCACCGCCCAACGCTCCGGCGGAAGCCGCGCCAGCAACGCCTTTACCCCCGGCAGAACGGCCAGGTCGGCCGTGTCTTCGACCTCCATCTCCTCGATAACATGCAGCCCCTCCGCCACCTGGGCCTCGTCGAACTCCGGCTTCAAAAGGCGCACAATGTCCACCGCTCGGATGCCGTGCGGAACCTGAAACTGCTCCGCATTGGGTACGCCGTACAACTTGCACCACCTCTGCCAGCAGCGCACCACCGAGCCGGTGGAGCTGATGAGTACGCCGTCCATATCGAAGAGCAGACCTCTGGTTCGGACGGCCAACAGCCCATTCGCATTCGTCGAATCCTTCTCGTTCACTGCGCCCGCCCCGCCAGCACGAATGCGCGCGCGCCCTCAAGAACCTGCGTTACGGATTCCGCTGCACAGCTCTCACAGTAGACTCTCAGCAGCGGCTCCGTGCCCGAAGCGCGCAGCAGAAGCCACGTCTCCGCAACATTCTTTCTGCCCGCGCAGGCCGGGTTGTCGAGAAAAAATTTAATCCCGTCCATCGTCTCCACGCGAAGCACCTTCATTCCGGCCATGGTGTCGCCCACGCCCAGCGCGCTTGCGCGTGCAATCGCGGACTGTTTCAGGCCCTCGTCGATGTGCATGTCGATGCGCCCGTACTGGTGTTCGCCGAACTCCTCTTGCAGCGCCGCCACCAGTTCGCCCAGCGTCTTTTTCTCATCCGCCATCACGTTGGCCAGCAGCAGGGAGTTCAACAGGCCATCGCGCTCCGGCAGGTGGCGGCTGATGCCTACGCCGCCCGACTCCTCGCCGCCGATCAGAATCTCGCGCTCCAGCATCAGGTCGCATACATATTTGAAGCCGATGCCGTGCTCATGCAGCGTGCGCCCGTACTTTGCAGCGATGCGGTCCAGCATCTTCGTCGTGTTGAATGCGCGGGTCACGTCGCCCGGCCAGCCCTTGCGCGCCAGCAGCCAGTGCAGCAGCACCGCGTAGACCTTGTGCGCATCCACCACGTTGCCGTGCTCGTCCACAGCGCCGATGCGGTCCGCGTCGCCGTCGGTGATAAACCCGGCGTCGCACCGCTCCGCCACCACAGCCAGTTGCGACGCGCGAATGTGCGGCAGGATCGGTTCGGGATTGATTCCGGGAAACAGCGGGTTCAGATCGCTGCGTATCTCGACGAACGGAATGCCGGCCTGCGTGAAGATCCCCGCAATCACTCCGCGCCCGCAGCCGTACATGCAGTCGATCAGAAACTTGTATCCCGAGCGGCGGATTGCATCCAGATCGACGAACCGTGCGATTGCCGCAATATACTCCAGGTTGAAGTTCACTTCTTCAATCTTTGCCGCCACTGCGGCATCTGGCAGCGGATCGCCCAGATAGCTCTCGATTGCGGCCATAATCGACGGTTTGCCCGATCCGCCGTAGCTCGCCTTGTACTTCACGCCATTCCACTGCGCCGGATTGTGGCTGGACGTAATCATCACGCCGCCCGCGGCCCCACGCTCGCGCACCGCATAGGAGAGCGCAGGCGTCGGCACAATCTCCGATGCCAGCGCCACCGGAATTCCTGCGTTGGCCAGCACCTCCGCCGCCACGCATGCAAACGCCCGCGAACCGAAGCGCGTGTCGTATCCGATGCACACGCCGCGCGCCGCGTCCTCCTGCTTCAGGACGTAGTGCGCGATCGCGAGCACAGCCACGCGCACGTTTGCGTAGGTGAAGTCGTCGGCGATAATGCCGCGCCATCCGTCCGTCCCGAACTTCACCGCAGTCGCCACATCTCTCATCCGCACTTCCGGTCTTTCTGTTGGCCTTGCTTGCGAGGTGTATCCCCGGCTTGAACGCGCCGTTCGCATCGGCGTCGCGCATGGGAGGGTTGTCCCATCCATCTCTCAGATCAGGTCGTACCGTCCGCGCGCCCTCAACTCTTCGACCACCTTGCCCACGTCCTGCGACCTCTCGCGAGTTGTAATCAACAGCGCATCCGGGGTCTCGACTACCACCAGATCGTTCACGCCGACCAAAGCGACGATCTTGCCCAGCGCATATACATAGTTCCCCGCTGCATCGATGACAACGCTTTGCGTGCTCGCGCCGTCGCACACGTTGGCCGGCGTTGTCTGTCGGTCGGTGCAATCGGTCCGGTGCTGATAGAGCGCTGCCCACGAGCCGAGATCGTTCCAGGCAAAGTCCGCGGGCAGGCAGTAGATCTCCGACCCAGCCTCGCCCTTGGCCGAGCGCGGCTCCAACACAGCGTAGTCGATGCTGATGTTCTCACACTGCGGATACACCTCGGCGAAGACGCGCGCAAACTGCGCGGGAGAAGACGCGTGTGCCGCCGCGATCCGCTCCAGCAAAGGAACCATCGCAGGGCAGTGCTCGCGCACCGCGTTGGCCAGCGTGCGCGCGCTCCATAGAAATATCCCACTGTTCCACGCGTAGTTGCCCGATGCGAAGAACTCCTCCGCCCGCGCCCGCTCCGGCTTCTCTGTAAACCGCTTTACGCGCCGTACCGGCACGTCGCCACTGGGCGCAGCAGCGGCGCCCACTTCGATGTAGCCGTACCCCGTCTCTGCCCGCGTCGGCGGAACGCCCAGCACTACAATTCGTTCGCCGCTTGCGGCCAGCGCTATGCCCGCGCGCAACACCTCGACGAAGCGCGCAGGGTTCCCTACCACATGGTCGGAGGGAAAGACGCCGATGACCGTCTCCGGCGCGGCAGGCTCCAACAGAAATGCAGCCAGCGCGCAGGCCGGGGCCGTATTGCGCGCCACCGGCTCCGCCAGGATCTTCTCTCGCGCGATCTGCGGCAACTGTCCTGCAATCACCTCTGCCAGCAGCTTGTTGGTGACGACCCATACGTCTTTGGCTTTGGCCACGGGCAGCAGCCGCTGCAGCGTCTGCTGGATCATCGTATTCTCGCCATCCAGGGCCAACACCTGCTTGGCGTGGGCCCGCCTGCTCCTCGGCCAGAAGCGCGTTCCGCTGCCGCCCGCAAGGACCACCGGAGCAAACCGTGGCAACGCCGTACCGTCTGCAAAGTCCATAGGCCCCTATTCTAGTTAATAGTCGCACTGCAGTACTCGCCCAGATCCCGCGGCAACGCAGCGGACGCCACTGCGAAGACCGACTCAGCCCAGCTTGCCGAAGTACTCGCGCATCCGCTTGACGCCCTCATCCACCACGCTGGCAGAGGCGGCATAGGAGAGCCGGATATGGTCCGTCGTGCCGAACGCCTCGCCCGGGACCGTCACCACATGCGCCTCTGTCAGCAGCTTCGAGGCGAGGTCAGACGCCGACTTTACCCCGCCCCTGCCGATGAACGCGCTCACATTCGGGTACACATAGAACGCTCCCTGCGGCACCGTGCAGGCCAGTCCGGGAATTGTCTTGAGCCCCGCCAGAATCCGGTCGCGCAGCCGGATATAGTCGGCGCGCATCTCATCCACGCACTGCTGCGACCCGGTCAACGCCGCAATCGACGCCTTCTGCACCATGCTCGCCGCGTTCGACGTGCTCTGCGATTGCAGCTTGCTCATCGCGGAGATCACCTGCTTCGGCCCCAGTGCAAAGCCGGCGCGCCAGCCCGTCATCGCATAGGTCTTGGAGAGCGAACCGAGTATGATCACATGCTCCTTGCAGTCGGTGAACGTCCCGCCGCTCACCGGCGCGCCCGCAAAAGTCAGGTACGCGTAGCACTCGTCCAGCAGCAGATAGATGCCGCGCGCGTGGGCCAGCCGCACGATCGCCTCCAGGTCCGCCGCCGACACCACCGCGCCCGAGGGGTTCGACGGCGAATTCAAAATAATCGCCTTCGTCTTCGGCGTAATCGCCGCCTCGATCATCTTTGCGGTAATGCGGAAGTCCTCGCGCTCGTCGCTCTCCACAAACACCACCTTGCCGCCCGCGTACTCGATGATGTCCTTGAACGAGACCCAGTACGGCACCGGCAGGATGACCTCGTCGCCGTGGTCCACCAGCACCTGCACCGCGTTGAAGATGGCCAGCTTGCCGCCGGTGGTAAAGACGCACTCCTCCACCGCGTACTTCGAGCCGAAGTCGGCGGCATGGCGCTCGACGATGGCCTTGCGCACCTCGGGGATGCCGTTGACCGCCGTGTAGCGCGAGAAGTTCTTCTGGATCGCCTCGATGGCCGCGTCCTTAATGTGCTGCGGCGTGTCGAAGTGCGGCTCGCCCGCGCCGAAGTTGGCCAGGTCGATCCCAGCCGCCTTCATCTTCAGCGCCTCCGCGGTGATCGCCATCGTCGCTGAGACTTCAATCCGGTTGATCCGGTCCGTCAAACCCTTGGTCATGGTTGCACTCATGTCTTTCAGTTTCGCAGATTTCCCCAGCGAGATAAAGCGATTCTCAGATCGAACATCTCGCAGACGATAAGCGACGCTCAGAAGTCATGTCGATCCAAAATGGAATCGCAAGACGCACAGAGGCGTATACTCCCCCCGATGAGCGAGAGATCGATATTCGTAAAGGTAATCCGAAATGAAAACGCGCACACTCAATTGCTCTGCAACCTAATGGAATGTTCTAAGATATTTCGGTCGTTAGTCTTTAGCTTTCTCCTTGGAATCCAGCTTCCGGAAAATGACATTACAATCTGCCCACAAGCTGACCTCGGAGAAATCGGACGTCCAGACATCAAAATATTATTCAATGAATCGGAAATTCATAGGCTTATAGAGGTCAAGGTCGAGACGGGTTGTCCGCTGACTGTTCCGCAGAAGTCGGGCTATGGCAACCCCAGTGCCCTAGTTTTCCTAGTCCCGAAAGGGTGGAAGTATATCGACGGTATCCCTAGCGGCAGCGAGGTCAAGTTTTGGAACGATCTTGCCATCAGGCTTGACGGAAATGCACAACTGAAATTGGATCCGTTGGATCGTTTGTTCCGCGAATATCTGTCATTTCTCGATCTTGTATTTCCTTCAATTCACTTTACCGTCCCGGAGGTACAGATGATCTCAAGTACTCAAAGGAAAGATCTTATCTCAGTTGCTCTAAAGCTGCCGCGCATTGTGGATGCCCTCGCCGAGCACTTTGATGGGTTATCCATCGGCGACGTAACGCTTACTGTTGAGAACGATTCTGACATCAACTCTGCATATGGGTTCAACATCAAGGTCGGGACGACGTATCTCGTATGGGTTGGTACATGGAGTGATGCGGAATTGTTGCTCGGCGCAGGCTATAAGAAGCAACCAGATTGGAAAGCGCACAAACCAATCGAAGGGTTTGCTCTTTTCAACGACTGTTTTTCCAACGACTGGTACATACACGATCTAGCCGATAATCTCCTTGACGTGCAAAAAGACATAGTGCAGGATTCCATCCTACATCTCGATGCGATTCTGGAAGCAATACTGGTATCCTGTCAGTAAAAAACATGTACGGATCATGCACGCAAAGACGAAGCCTTAAACCTTCCCCTTGCCATCGCCTTCGTGCGCTGCATCGACTGCGACGGCTCCCGATTTAATCTCGCCTCATATATTCAGCGTTACACAATCCGGCCGTCGCGGATATGCACCGTGCGGCTGGCGTAGGAGGCCGCCTCCGGGTCGTGCGTAATCATCAGGATGGTCTGCCCGGTGCGCTCGTTGAGGTCCTTGAGCACGGCGAGCACGGCGGCTGAGTTCTGGCTGTCCAGGTTTCCCGTCGGCTCATCCGCCAGCAGGATCGCCGGATTGTTCACGATGCCCCGCGCAATCGCCACCCGCTGCTGCTGCCCGCCGGAGAGCGCGCGCGGCTTGTGCTTCATCCGGTCGGCAATCCCCAGCAGATGCAGCACCTCCACAAACTCCGGCGTAAACGCCGTGGGCCGCCCGCCGATGTACTCCACGATCTTGATGTTGTCCTCCGCCGAGAGCGTCGGCAGCAGGTTGTACTTCTGGAAGACGAAGCCCACGGTCGTCTTGCGCAGCTCCGTCCGCTCCTGGTTCGACATTCGCGCCAGGTCCTTGCCGTCGATCACGACCGTCCCCGCGGTCGGCGGCGTCAGCCCACCCAGGATGTGAAACAGCGTCGATTTGCCCGAGCCCGACGCGCCCACAATCGCCACAAACTCGCCGCGCGCAATCTCCAGGTTCGATCCGCGCAACGCATGGACCTCCACGTCGCCCACATGGTAGATCTTGGTCAGCCCACGCACCTGAATGATCGGCTCCGCAAGCGCAGCCACTCTCCCCGCTCCAACCGCGCCCATCACGCCCTCACTCATAGGACAGCGCCTCGGTCACATCCTGCTGCACGGCCTTCACTCCCGGCACCACCACTCCCAGCATCGAGCCGACCACCGCAATGCCGCCCGCGATCGGCCACCAGTAGTACACCGTCTCCTGCACCAGCGGCGGCGGCACCAGCATCTTCATCAGCCACTGCGTCCCATAGGTCAGCGCAATCCCCAGCACCGACCCCAGCAGCGCCAGCAGCATCGTCTCGCGTAGCAGAAGCTCCAGCACCAACCCCGAGCTGCCACCCACCGCCTTCAATATCCCGATCTCCCGCGTCCTCTCCAGCACCGCCGTATACATCGCCAGAAAGACCACGATGAACCCAACGATCACCGCCACCGTGATGACCACCCATATAAAGTCCTTCAGCATCCCGATGTTGTTGATCGAGAGCATCGACGTGAGTTCTTCCATCGAATAGATTGGGTAGCCCGGCATCTTGGTCTTCAGCTCGGCCACCACTGCATCGGTCCACTTGGAGTCGTCCAGCTTCACATAGATCTGGCTCAGGTGCCCGGGGCTTCCCGTGATTGCCTGGAGCGCCGACAGCTTCACGCAGATGTTGGCCAGCTTGCCGCCTTCGAAGATGCCTGAAACCCTCCAATCGCGGTTGACCAGACGCAAAGTATCGCCCACGCGCAGATGCCTGTGCTGCGCGTAGTACTGGTCCACCGTAATGTCGTCCTCGTTGACCGGGTCACCGCCGGAGAGGTAGGTGAACCCTCCATTCATCTTGTTGAACGTAGCAAAGTCAAGCCCGGTGATCGAGTCGGGAAAGGTCAGTCCCTGGATCACCGTCCCCGTCGCCAACGCCACATGCGGCTGCTGCATCAGCACGCCGATCAACTTGTCGCTCATCGGCGCCGAACTCAGCGCCGATACCACCGTCGAGTTGGGCGGTCGCACCACAATGTCCGCGCCCACGCCGCGCGCCCGTGCAGCGGTTGAGTCCAGCGTCCCGTGGCTCACGCCCACCAGGGTCAGGATCATCGTCACCTCGACGGCGATCGCCAGCACGCTCAACAATGTCCGCACCGGCCGGTGGGTCAGGTTTGCGAAGATCAGTTTGTTCAACACAATCTCTAAGTCTATCCCACTCGCCGCCTTCTACGGAGTGACGACGAGGGTGAGCTGCGCGGTGTGGGAGATGCCGGTGATTTTGCCGGTTGCGGTGATGGGAATGGTGTATGTGCCGGGGGCGGCGGAGGGGATCGGAACAATGATGCTGCCGCCGCATCCGCCCAGCGAGAGGGCCGCGGGAATGGAGAGAAGCGCGAGCAGAAGAAGCAGGCGGTGGGCGATGTGGCGGCTCAACCTGCTGCTGCGGCGGGCCGCGAGGCCTGCGAAGAGCCCGGCGGGCGGCAGAAGCAGCGCCAGATCGCCGGGCAATGGCCGATTGCGTGGCAACGCGGGCGGTTGGCTGCGCACGGATGCGGGGCCGCTGCGTGCGTCGCCGCCGATGATCGAATCGGTGTCCAGATAGAAGGAGACGGCTGACGTCCCGTTGTTCGCAAGCGTCGCGGGGTTGGGCGTGAAGATGCAGGTGACGTAAGCGGGCAGGCTGCCGCATTTCAGGGTGATACTGTCGGCGAAGTTGCCGAGACTCGCCAGTGTGGCCGTGGTCGTAGTGTGTTGATAAGTCTGGAGCGTCACGCTTGGATTGCTCAGCGTGATCGTAAAGTTGGGATTCTCCACAATCTCCATTACTGCGCTCGAAGTGCTGCCGGAGAAGACCGTGTTGCCCGCGTAGACAGCGGTAAGCGTATGTGTGCCAAGAGCCAGCGCGGCGGTCGTATAGGAGGAGAGGCCGGTAGCGTTGAGTGGTTCTGTTGCCAGCAGGGCCGTGCCATCGTAGAACGCGATGCTTCCCGTCGCCGTGGTCGCGGCGCCGAAGCCGGTTCCGCTGACCGCCGCGCTCAGCGTCAACGGTTGCCCCAGGCCCGCGGGGTTGGCGGAGACCGTCAACGTCGTCGTGTCCGTAAGTAAATTGACGCTCAGGATGACCGGCGGCGATGTGCTCGCGGAGTACGCCTCATCGCCCGCGTAGACCGCGGTAAGGCTATCGTTGCCGAATGCCAGCGTGCTGATCGAATAGCGGGCTTCGCCGGCGGTGTCGAGAGTTGCGCTGCCGATCGGGGTTGTCCCGCTGTAGAAGGTGACCTTGCCCGTGGGCAGCGAGTTGTACAGAGTTCCAACTTCACATACCGTAACGCTCAGGGTGACAGGCTGCCCGATAGAGGATGGATTCGGCGAGACCGTGAGGCTCGTAGTGCTCGTATAGGCATTGACGGGCTCCGTTGTCGTGCCGGTGCTCGTGGCGAAGTTGGTGTCGCCAGAGTATGTGGCCGCCAGAGTGTTGGTTCCTACCGGCAGCGAGGTCATGTTGATTGTGACGACGCCGTCCGCGAGGTCTTCGGTCGCAAGCACCGTGCTCCCGTTGAAGAACGTGATCGTGCCGGTGGCGTTATGGTTCTGCGCCGTAATCGGGGCCACCACTGCGGTGAGCGCGACCTGCTGGCTGTAGTAGGTCGTCGCTGGATTGGCTGTCAGGGTCAGAGTGGTTGGCTCCAACTGCGTGATCAAAGGGATCGTGCTGGAGATGCTTGGCTGGTACTCGCTGTCTCCCGGATAGCTCGCATCCACATAATGCAGTCCTCCGTTGCCAACCGGAGAGATATTGTTCACCGTGGCTGTGGCCGATTGAGGGCCGAGTTCGGATAGAAACACTGCCACGCTCGTGTTGATGGCCGGGTTATTGCTGCTGTTGTTGATCGCTGCAACGTCGGTCAGCCCGTCTCCGTTGAAGTCCGCCGCAACAACAGGAGTGGCGCCGATTGATTGTGTAGGCAGGATCAAAGGCGTCGCGAACGTTCCGTCGCCATTCCCCAGCAGCACCGTGACCTGCTCGTTCCCGTTGCCAAGTGCAAGATCGGCCTTGCCGTCGCCGTTGAAGTCGCCATATGCGATGGATGCGCTTCCCGATGGAATCGGCACTGGAGGCTGGGGCGTAAAGGTTCCATCTCCCTTGCCCAGCAGCACGGTGAGCGTCTCATCGTTGATACTGTGGGTGAAACCATCAACTGCCAGATCCAGAATGCCGTCGCCGTTGAGATCGACCGCCGTCATGTCTTGAGGATAGGGTTCGACTACAGAAATGGGAGCGGCCCTGAAGGTGCCATCCCCATTTCCCAGCAGGATCACCACCTGAGCGGGCGCGTTGTCAGTCTGCGGATTCAACACGGCCATGTCCGGAATGCCGTCGCCATTCCAATCGCCCACCAAAATGGTAGAGGAGTTGGTGATAGCCACGGGAGTGGCCGACTGAAACCTGAAGGTCCCATCCCCGTTTCCCAGATAGACATCTATCGCGCTAAGGGTGACATTGCCAAGGAAGTCATTGCCCACGGCGAGATCCTCAATTCCATCCCCGTTGAAGTCTCCGGCTGCGATGAATTCCCCTCCGCCATTCGCGGGCAGCGTCTGTCCTTTCGTAAAGGTCCCATCGCCATTGCCGAGCAGCACCTGGATCTGGCTACCGTTTGCCGCCGTCTGTCTTGTCGGTACCACGATGTCCGGCTTGCCGTCTCCGTTGAAGTCCGCCGCGGCAAATGTGGCAGTGACGAGTCCATATACTGAGGTTATCGGCGCTGGCGTGAACGTCCCATCCCCATTTCCAAGGAGGCATATCACGTATCCCCCTGTTATTCCAGTCGTGGAAAATACGGAATCGACCGTCGCAATCAGATCCGGCTTGCCGTCGCCGTTGACGTCTGCCTCCACAAGGACCGGATCGAGTTCCTGTGTGGTGGGGGGCGTCGCAGACCCGAATTGAAATGCGACCGTCGGCGGGACGGGAACCAGCGGAACAGTCGCCAACAAATAATTCGCGTTGGACGTATCCAGAAAAGACATCGTGCCGGTCGGCGAGACCGTCCCCTCGGTGCTGGTGACGGTTCCCGTCAGCGTATAGTTGCCCGGCGCGCCGCTGGCAGTGATGGTCGCAATCGTTGGATAAAACGGAGTCACGAGGAGAGGCGATGGACTCGACGAGCTCGCCGCCTCAATGTGCGTTCCGAGGAAGAGGGCCTGGTAGCTATGTGTCCCGGCGCCGGGAAAGAACTTCAGGGTCGCTGTCCCCGCGCCGCTCAACTGCACGGTGCCCAGCAGGCGGATGTCGGTACACTTGAGGGGCGCAGCCTTCACCTCGCAGAACTCCACCTGCCCCGGCGGCGCGGCGGCAGCGCCTCCCATCGTCACCGTGGCCGTCAGCGTTACCTGGGTCTTTTCCTTTACCGTGGCGATTGCGCCTCCACCGGAGGTGATCGCCAGCGCAGTCGCCGTCGCGCTCTGCGCTGGTGCGGCAAGGGCGGGCCACAGCATCGCCAGCATCAGCGTTCCCTGCGGCGCAACCGCCAGTGGCCTTCCCATCGGCGTGCAGATCATGGGCAAGCACTTCGACGAGGAGACCATGCTGCGCGTGGCGCTGGCGATAGAG
>JAJZDL010000091.1 GCA_021851465.1 Acidobacteriota bacterium | reverse complement strand
GAGGTTGTAGATCGCCGCGGCCTCGCGCGCGATGCCGTAGTGGTTCATGGCATCGACGCGGTTGGTGGTGATATCCATCTCGAAGAGATGTCCGTTGGATGTGCCGTCGGCTGCGGGGCCGAGGTCGTGGACGCCCTCGACCGCGATGCCGCGCAGGGTGAGGTCTTCGGCCAGTTGACGGTCGTCAACGGCGATGCCGGGAACGTAGGCGCGGAGCCATTTGGAGAGAATATTCATGGGTTGGCGGGTGATTCAGGCTATATGGTCTTCCAATCCGATCCTGGCATGATGCGCTTCATGAAGTCATCGAAGAGGGGGACGGTAAAGGCTGTATCGCCGTGACTGGGGCTCCAGATCATGCCTTTGAGAATGAGATTTTGACGCAACGGGCCGAGCATACTGACTGTTTTTCCCATGGAGGCAGCGATGTCTCCCGAGCGATGGAGCGGCTCTGGGCCGAGTTCTGCCATTGCTCGAAGGTATCGCTTCTCTTTTGGGGTGAGACGGTCGAAACGAACGCGAAAAAAACTCTCGTCGAGCGCGGCGATGGCGTGCGCGGATGCAGTTTTGACGTTCTCCACAGTGATGGGACTCTCGTCGGCGACCTCCCATGAGTGCTTCCCCCACTCCTGCAGAAAATACGGGTAGCCACTGGTCTGCCTCAGAATCTCGGCCAAGGCGTCGGAAGTAAATTCCACACCTTCTTCTTCCGCCGGTTTTTGAATTGCGAGTTTTGCCTCGGAGTCATTGAGAGGCCCAATCATGGGAAAGTCGAAGAGGCGCTCTGCGTACGACTTGGCTTCGCCTGCCAGGCCGCGCAGTTGAGGCAATCCAGCGCCGACGATGGTAATGGGAAGACTGGACTGCGAGGTTCGGTGCAGGGCCGCGATCAGCGCGGCAAACTGGCCTCGTTCAACGTACTGTAGTTCATCCAGGAAGAGAACGACAGCCGTTTCTCCACTCTGGGCGGCACGTCCGGCCTCTTCGAGCAGCGCGGTAAGATCGCCCTCCAGATCGCCATTGTCCGCAAGTCCAGGCTCGGGATCCACATCGAAGCCCACCTCGATGTCGTTGTACTTGAGCTTGAGACCTTTCGCAAAACCGGCAAGCGCCCGAAGCGCCCGTTTTGCCTTGTCTCTGGCCGGGCCTACCAGTGTGAGTTGCAGGAGCGCAAGACGCAGTTGTGGAGCGATGATCGACGGCAAGGAGCGATTTTCGGGGGCCTCCACGCGCACAGTGCAAACATTCGCAGCTTCGGCATCGGCCCGCATCTGTTCCAGCAGGACCGTCTTCCCAACACCACGCAGACCGACCATCAGAACGCTCTTGGCGGCCCTGCCGATGCGCAGACGCTCGATCGCAACTCGAACCTGCTCCCGGAGGGCATCACGACCGGCAAGTGCTGGCGGAGGGGTCCCAGCGCCGGGAGAGTACGGATTTCGAATCGCATCCACGACACTGTTTATATCAAAATTATCGATATTAGTCTAGAAGGATAACTTTGCTAATTTCGATATAAATGCGCGACCCGTCTATGCAAACTGCTCCAGAAAACGCATGTCGCCGGAGTAGAACTGGCCGATGTCGCTGATTCCGTGCTGGACCATGGCGATGCGCTCGACGCCCATGCCGAAGGCAAAGCCAGTGACCCGCTCGGGATTGTAGGCGTCGTCCGCGGGGTCCAGCTTGCGCCGCTCGGCGGTGACGCTGGCAAAGACGGCGGGATCGACCATTCCGCAACCGAGCAGTTCGATCCAGCCGGAGTGTTTGCACTTGCGGCATCCCTTGCCACCGCAGAAGATGCAACTGATCTGCACGTCCGCGCTGGGCTCGGTGAAGGGGAAGAAGCTGGGGAAGAAGCGCGTCTTCACGTTGGAGCCGAAGAGCGCCTTCATGGCGTGGTCGAGCGTACCCTTCAGGTCGGAGAAGGCGATGTTCGTGTCCACGCACAGCCCCTCGACCTGATGAAAGACCGGCGAGTGCGTGGCGTCGGCGGCGTCGTTTCGATGCACCTTGCCGGGGACGACGATGCGGATGGGCGGCGCCTGCGCGATCATGGTGCGAACCTGCACCGGCGAGGTGTGGGTGCGCATCAGAAGGCGGTCGCGCGATGGTTTTGCCAGCTGTCCCGCCAGCAAGAGCGTGTCCTGGGTGTCGCGCGCGGGGTGGTTGGGCGGGAAGTTCAGCGCCTCGAAGTTGTAGAAGTCGGATTCAACCTGCGGGCCGAGCGCGGTGGAGTAGCCGAGACGATGGAAGACGGCGACGATCTCGTGCATCGTCTTCAGCAGCGGATGGGCAATTCCCGGAGCGCGCACCGTGCCGGGCAGCGTGATGTCAAGGCTGGCCTTTGCCTCGGCTGCGCGCGGCGATGCAGATGCGGTGGCGAGGGCGGCCTCAATCTGCTGCTTGAGCTGGTTGAAGCGGATTCCCAGGGGCTTGCGCGCGTCGGCGGGCGCGGATTTGAGCCACGCGTCGCCGATCAGTTTGAGGCGCCCTTGTTTGCGGCCGAGCCAACGCAGACGGAAGGCCTCTCTATCCTGTAGGGATGCGATTTCGCTGCGGACCTCTTCGGCGAGCGCGATGAAGGCGGCGTCGAGGGAAGTCTCGTCGTAGTCGAGGAGTGGGAAGATGGCTTCGTTCATGAATGTTGTTGCCGGTAAACAGGTGGCGGGGCAATTTTCAAGACCCCACCTCTGCGGATCCATGTCTTTAGTGTATCGCGGCGTATCGCGCTCTCACAGCGCAGACAGCACAATCGCTATCACGACCACTCCGAGCTGGAGGCTGCGCCGGTCGGTGATGGCGTATACGACGGGATCCTCGTGCAGTTCGCCGCGCGAGGCCTTCAGCCACAGCCTGCTCAGCCACAACAGAAGCACCGGGACCAGCAGCCACAGGCGCGCATGGTGCGCGTAGAGGTTCTGCGCCACCTCGTTGCCGATGTACAGCGCAAAGACGACGACCGAAGCGTATCCGCTGGCTGTGCCGAAGCTGCGCAGTTGTTCCAGGTCGGAGACGCGGTAGCCGCGGCCGTGAATGGCGGCGGTGTCCGCAGCCCCGCGCGCCTCGCCGCGCAGGCTCATGCTCTCCAGCTCGGCAAACCGCTTTACAAACGCCAGCGAGAGGAAGAAGAAGATGCTGAAGGCGGCCAGCCACGGCGAGACCCTCACTCCGGCGGCCGCCGAGCCGGCCAGAATTCGGATGGTGTACAGGCAGGCCAGCACGATCACATCCACCAACACCATGCGCTTCAGGCGCAGCGAGTAGGCGACGGTGGAGACGGCATAGAGGAGCAGCCACTCGATAAACCGCCCTTGCCCGGCCCACGGAAACTGGGGCGAAAACATCGTGAGCGCGCGCGGCAGCAGCAGTGCCAGCGCCAGGGATGACGCAAGCAACAGGAGGATCGCAGCCACGCCCGCAATCGGCGACAGGTCCCCGGCGGCGAAGGGGCGGTTGCGCTTGCGCGGGTGGTGACGATCGGCCTCGACGTCCAACAGATCGTTGAAGCCGTACGTTGCCGAAGCGGCCAGCCCAAAGCTGAGGAAGGCGAGGCAGACCGCGACGACAGGCCCAACGGCGCGCACATGGGCAAGCAGGAGCGGCAAAAAAATCAGCGTGTTCTTGGCCCATTGATGCAGCCGGAGGGCGCGCAGCCACGCCTTGAGGCGCGAGGTGGAGTCGGTGAACGTCCGCGCCGGCTTCACGCCCGCCGCTCGCAGCCCGGTGCGCAGCCCGCGGTGGGGATTCGCAAGCATGGGGGCGGCGCAGTGAGTGAGCAGAGGCAGGTCGCACCGCTCGTTGCCGATGTAGCTGAAGCCTGCGGGGAAGCGCTGCTCAAAGGCCGCAAGTTTGTTTCGCCCGGTCAGGTTGACGTTGCCATCGGAGGCGAGGACGCCGGCAAAGATTCCCAGGTGCGCGGCCACACGCTCGGCAAGCTTGGAGTCCGCTCCGGTGGTGAGGTAGATTGCGCGGCCATCGGCGTGTTGCTGCCGCAGATAATCCAGCAGCGGCCGGTTGTAGGGCAGGCGCGCGACATCGAGGGCCACCAGCAACGACAGCTTGCGTTTGAACGCAGCCTTGCCCTGCACAATCCAGCGGGGAGCGTACAGCAGCGAGCGGGGACGCTGCCGCGCCAGCACCAGCAGCGTGTCCAGCAGCGTGTCGCTCTTGACCAGCGTGCCATCCAGGTCCACGCAGAGCGGCCCACTCGACGGAGCCGACGGTGCGGTTGAGCCGGCACGGTGTGTGGTCGCGCCCTCGGAACCGGCGGGGCCGGGTTGCAACTGCGCGGAGTCCAAAGACAAGAGTCAGCCCCTTCTGGAGAACGGTTCGCCATCCACTCTGGATCGGCAATCGCATACTCCTGCAGATACAGCAACGCACTGCCTCCACAAACAGGCACTGCGTGAACACTTCCGTCGGTTCTACGCTATTCTCTCTTACCCGACGTGGATACGGGGAGGAATCTGAGGGCGAATGCGTAGAGCGGAGTGGCGGGCCGTGAAAATATATATTTAATAGTCTATATTAAGACCCCCCCATCCCCCCCTGCTGCGTTTCACGGGGTAAGATGATTGTTTTCAAGGGCTCCAGGGTAAAGTATAGAGGATAGAGACTTTGTGCGTAAGTAGATTGGATTCAGCGGCTTGCGGGGTGGTGCTGGCGGCAAAGTATTCAATCGGTGGGGCTTACGGCTAAAGTATTGGCAATAGATGGCTTATGGTGGCGGGCCGCCATGGGGGTGATGCTCCGGGTTCGCGGCGTCCGAGGGTTATAGGGCGGGCCTTCAGCCCGCGGACGGGTTTGTTGCGGCCTCCTGGGCCTTCGGCCCAGGCTAGGATAGGGCGCGCCGTTGGCGCTCTGCCTGGGTGGCTTGAACCGGGGCGATTGCCTGGGCGGGCTCGAACAGGGCGCGATTGGCTGGGCGGGCTTGAGGATCATCGGTTGTCTATTGTCAACAGGTTATGGGTCGTCTCCTTGTTCTCGATGTGTGTTGCGCGGCGCTTTCGGTGGCCGGGTGGTGCGATCGACTACGGTTCAATTTCGATCTACAAGTTCTATTGTACCAAGTGGAGGGAAACTACTATGCCAACTTTTTGGGGATATTTTTGGGGTGGAAGTGGTTTGGATTGTGGTGGTTGATGAATTTATGGGGCGGGGTGGGGGGGGTGACAGGGGTTTGCGGGGGTGGGGGAAAGGGCAAAAGCAAAGGCAAAGGCAAAGGCAGAGGCAGAGGCTGGAGATTATTGGGAGAACGGGGCGGGCGGTTGGGGTGAGGCGGAGAGCGTTGGGGTCCTTCGACTCCGCCTCCCGCGATGAGGCTGCGGGAGGCTCCGCTCAGGATGACAGGTTTAGTGCAGATGACAGGCTTAGTGCAGATGACAGGTTGAATGCAGATGACAGACTTAATGCAGATGACAGGTTGAATGCGTGCGGTGCGCTCAGGAGGACAACTAAAAGATGCGGGGATGCTTCCCCTGCGACAAGCTCAGGGTCAGAATGACAATTTATAGGGTGATCGGCGCTGCGGTCGGGATGACAATTCGTAAAGAAGGCTGTGGTCGGGATGACAATTTCCATCATGGCAATTCTCATCATGATGGCGATTCTCAGGAGGACAGTTCTTGAAGTAGGCTGCGGTCAGGATGACAACTCTCATCGCCCGATCACTGCGCTGTGGAGATGGCCGGGTGATGCCTATTGGGTGAACTGAGCGGGCGAGGCTATCCGGGCGGCCAGGCCATCGGGCGTCCGCCGAGCAGATGCAGATGGAGGTGGTCGACGGTTTGTCCGCCGTCCGCGCCCGTGTTGAGGACGACGCGATAGCCGCGGTCCAGCGTGTGGGAGCGCGCCACCTCGCCCGCCTTGGCGAGCAGATGGCCCAGCAGCGGCGCGTGCTGCGGCGTTGCGTGCGCCAATGAGGGGAGGTGCAGCTTGGAGATCAGGAGCAGGTGCGTCGGGGCCTGCGGATTGATGTCCGCGAAGCAGAGGCAGAGCTCGTCCTCGTAGAGGCACTTTGCCGGGATGTCGCCGGCAACGATCTTGCAGAAGAGACAATCGGAAGCCATAGATCGAACCTCGCGCAGGAGATTTTACAACGGGTGGCTGAAGGCCGGTCCCTAGCGATGATACCGGTGCGCGGCCCCCGCAGAGGTTCCCCGCTTGGTACATGCGCGGCGAATTTCACGCACGGTTCGCAAAGCGCTTGCGCTATCATGGTGGCATGAGGCTGATCCCCAAACGCGGCTGCAGCGGCCCTTCGCCCGATGGCGCAGGCGATGAAGAGTGTGTCGGTACGGCGCTGGGCGGGCAACTGGACGCAGCCGGCGATGAGACAACCTCCGCGGAGGAGGCGCACCTGCTGCGCACCGTCGGCTGGGTTTCGGCTGCGCTGGGTGCGTTGGCCATTGGGCTGATCGTGGGCCGGGAGATCCGCCAGCGGTACAAGTTCAACCGCCGCACTCCGTACGACCTGTACGCGCACTCCGGCGACGAGATGCAAGACGCCGATTGCGGCGTCGGCATATAAGCTGGGCGCGACCGGCATGGAACCGCTGGATCGGAGAGAGGGTTCCATGGGCCCGGAGTCAGCGGCCGGCTCGACGCCGCTGGTGAGTATCGCGGTTACCGCATACAACCTGGAAAAATGGCTGCCGCGCGCGATCGAGAGCGCCCTTGAGCAACGAACGTCGTTCCCAATCGAGATCGTCATTGGGGAGAACTGCTCGCAGGACTCGACCCTCGCGGTTGCCCGCTCGTACCAGGCGCGGCACCCCAAGGTGGTGCGGGTGCTGGAGCGGAGCGAGAACCTTGGGATCCAGCGCAACTACTACGACACGTTCGACCACTGCCGGGGCAAGTACATTGCATGGCTGGATGCGGACGATTATTGGACCGACCGGGAGAAGTTGCAGGTCCAGGCAGAGGCCCTCGAAGCCGACCCGTCGCTGAGCGCCTGTTGCCACTATGTCCGCTGGGTTGCAAACGATGTAGAGGTCAAGCGGGAGCGATATCCCGTGCTTCCTGCCGGGCGGTACGGGCTGGACGAGATCCTGCGGCACAATTTTGTGCCCGCACCCTCCGCGATGTTTCGCAATGGGCTTCACCGCGGCCTGCCGGCCTGGTACTTCGACCTTGCTCCGACGACCGATTGGCCGCTGTGGGTGCTTGCGGCGCTGGGCGGGGAGATCGCTCTGCTCGATCGTACGATGGCCGATTACAGGCTGACGCCCGGCAGTTCCTTCATGAGCAGAGGGAGCCTGTTCTGGTACACGACGGACGCGAAGTTCTACGAGCACATCGAGAGCGTACTGCCCGCGCGGTGGCATCGGCTGGCCCGCGCGGAGAAGGGCAGGCGCTACGAAGCGATGGCCTATCAGTTGCGGAAGCAGGGGGATTTCACGGCGTCGCGCGCGGCGGCGGTGCAGGCGTTTCGCGCGCCCTCTTTGCTGGACAATGTGGGCAGCAAGACGAAGGCGTTGCTGGCGGCCATTGTGCGCGAGGCGGAGTGGCGGCTGCGCGGCTGATGCGCCGGGCAGCCGCCCAATTCAATCGGACTGCCATTGGTATGCGCCGGGCTGGGGCAGGCCGATGTGGGCCAGCACGCGGTTCACGAACTGCCGCGCCATCTCGGTGGTGTTCTGGGGCATGTTGTAGAGGGTGGGCATCACGGGGAAGATGGTTGCGCCAGCGTCGGCGGCGAGCTGCATATTGCGCAGATGGATGCGGTTGAAGGGCGTCTCGCGCACACAGAGGACGAGGCGGCGGCGTTCCTTGAGGCAGACGTCGGCTGCGCGCTCGATCAGGTTCGAGGCCATGCCGTTGGCAATGCCAGCCAGCGTGCCCATGGTGCAGGGCAGGACGATCATGCCGTCGGAGGGGCAGCTTCCGCTGGCGACGTTGGCCCCGATGTCGGCCTCGGCGTGCTGGAGGATTTTGGCTGGTTGGCGGGAGAGGCCGAGGAGCTTCTGCACGAGGCCGCTGCGGCCGCTGAGGTGCATCTCTTCGGCGAAGACGCGGAGCGCGGCCTCGCTGGGGATGAAGTCGACCTTGGCGACGCGCGAGTCGGTGTCGAGGGCGCGCAGCATCTCGGCGGCGAAGATGGAACCGCTGGCGCCGGTGACGGCGAGGGTGAGACGGAGATCGAGGCTGGGCTTGGAGGGCGCGGATTTGGCGCGATGAGTCACGAGAGTGATTATCGCCGATCCGGCTCCGGTTTTGGATTTTGTGAAGAAACTGTAGCGCTGCCGGAGAGATGCCACAGCCTCGCCCGTTCAGCCTTCAACTGGGTGCAGCGAAGGGATGAGGGAGAAAGTGAGGGCTTCGTCGCTACGGCAGGAGGGGAAGCGCACTAGCCTTCGACGATGCCGGCGGAGCTGCCGACGCGCACTCCCGCGCTCTGGGCGGCGGGCTGAGCGGGTGCCTGGCGGGCGTGCATGCGGAAGAGGGCGAAGAGCGCCTGGCAGAGGCCGTATGCCAGGAGCACGCCAGAGGCCAACGACGCAAAGACCGCACACACCAGAACCACCGAATCGCCCACTGAGACACTCCTCTACCTTCGCTTGCCGCCGGTTTGAGGTGCAAGGCACCAAAACGCGGCTGCATAGAATTGATTGTTACAAAGATTGAACGGATTACAATGTGCCTCGATCAATTGGATGTTGCGCATTCGGATACGCTCTCGACGAATGGGATGTTGGCGGAGGGTTGGCCGCGCGGCAGCGGATCGATTCATCGAGGGCGCATGGCCCTGTGGAACGAACGCCCTATCCGTATGGACGACGCCGGATGGGCAAAAGTTGTCTTCTGCGAAGGGATGCAAGCCGGCGGGGCGCGCTTCGAGGGCGGGCAAGACCTTGCGCGGCCGGATGCCGTATCCTAGAGACTTGGCCCATTGCCTGCCACGCGGCCCCGTGGAGGTGCGCGGGCAAACCGACCTGCATGGCAATCACACACATCACGGTGCGCGGCGCGCGGCAGCACAACCTGCGCAACCTCTCGGTCTCGATTCCGCGCAATTCTCTGACGGTGGTGACGGGGCTCTCGGGCTCGGGCAAGTCGTCGCTGGCGTTCGACACGATCTATGCCGAAGGGCAGCGCCGCTATGTAGAGACCTTATCGGCGTATGCGCGGCAGTTCCTGGATCAGATGGAGCGGCCGGACGTGGACGCGATCGACGGCCTCTCGCCGGCGATCTCGATCGAGCAGAAGACGACCTCGCGCAGCCCACGCTCGACGGTGGGAACGATCACGGAGATCTACGACTACCTGCGGTTGCTGTATGCGTCGGTGGGCCAGCCGCACTGTCCGAAGTGCGGGCTGCCGATCACGCGGCAGACGGCGGACCAGATTGTGGAGCGCATTGCGGCGCAGGCGCCGGGCGAGCGCATCACGATCTACGCGCCGCTGGTGCGCGGGCGCAAGGGAGAGTTCCGCGAGGAGCTGGAGGCGCTGGACCGCCAGGGGTTCCGGGCGCGCATCGACGGGGCGATGACCGAGCTGACCGAGGGGATGCGGCTGGACAAGCGCAAGAACCATACCATCGAGGCGGTGGTGGACCGCATCGTTCTCAAACCCTTGCCCGCCGAGGCGGATGAGACCCGCACTGCCGCGGGCGCGCCGCAAAGGCCCATGTTCGATACGCGGCGGCTGGAGACCTCGGTTGCGAAGGCGTTGCAGATGGCCAACGGACTGGTGCTGATCGGCATTCAGGGGGCGAACCGCGCGCAGGAGGAGACGCTGTACTCGTCGTCGATGGCCTGCCCGGAGTGCGGCATCGACGTGCCCCGGCTGGAGCCGCGCAGCTTTTCGTTCAACTCGTCCTATGGAGCGTGCCCGGAGTGCAACGGGCTGGGCAGCACCTACGACTTCGACCCGGCGAAGACGATTGTGGACTGGTCGAAGCCGTTGCTGGATGGAGCGATGGGGCCCGGTTCCGGCTCCGCGTACCTGCTGCGCCTGATCCGGCTGGCGGCGGAGAGGTACCGGATCGACCTGAAGCTGCCCTTTGCGGAGCTGGCGAAGGCGCAACAGGACCTGCTGCTCTACGGGCCCCCGAAGAACGAGGTTGGCCGCACGGGCTTTCACGGCATCTTCGCGTATCTGCGGGCGAACCTCGACGACACCAAGTCGGAGGGCTACCGCGAGTCGATGATGCAGTACATGTCGGCGACGACCTGCCCGCGCTGCAATGGACGGCGGCTGCGCCCGGAGTCGCTGGCGGTGACGGTTGCCATGGGCGGTGGCGATCTGTCGATTGCGGAGTTCACGGCGCTCTCCATGGAACGCGCGCTGCAGGGCGCGCGTTCCATGCACTTCACCGGGCGCGACCGGATCGTGGCCGACCGCTTGCAACGCGAGATCGTCGAGCGGCTGGAGTTTTTGAATGCGGTGGGGCTGGACTATCTCTCACTGGACCGTTCGGCGGCGACGCTCTCGGGCGGCGAGGGACAGCGCATCCGCCTGGCCACGCAGATCGGCTCGCGCCTGCGCGGAGTGCTCTATGTGCTCGACGAGCCTTCCATCGGACTGCACCAGCGCGACAACCGGCGGCTGATTGAGGCGCTGGAGAACCTGCGCGACCTGGGCAACACCGTCCTCGTGGTGGAGCACGACGAGGACACCATCCGCCAGGCCGACTATGTGCTGGACCTCGGCCCCGGCGCGGGAAAGAACGGCGGCCTGCTCATCGCCGCGGGGACGCCGCAGCAGGTGATGGAGAATCCCGCCTCGCTCACCGGGCAGTATCTGGCGGGCAAGATCGAGATTGTGGCGCGCGCACAGCCGAGGCCGCTGGCGGGCAAGTGGATCACGGTG
>JAJZDL010000090.1 GCA_021851465.1 Acidobacteriota bacterium | reverse complement strand
GCTGCGGGCGTCGCCGCGTTTGCCTCGGACCTGCTCCGGGGAGATGTAGTCCGGCGTTCCGAAGCCGCGGGAGAAGCTGCCGAATGTGATGCGGCGCGCACCGGCGTTGGCCGCAATGCCGAAGTCGATGAGGCGGATGTTGTCGCTGGCGTCCACCATGATGTTCTCCGGTTTCATGTCGCGGTGGACGACGCCGTTGGCGTGGATATACTCCAGCGCTCGGCAGATGCCGACGGTGAGCTTTACTGCGCGGTCGATGGAGAGCCTTGGACGGTCGTTGATGACGTTGCGGAGGAGGCGTCCCTCGACCCACTCCATGACCATGTAGACCTGGGTGCGATCGGGATTGGGGAAGACCTTCATGACGCCGGGATGGTCGAGGCGCGTGCCGATGTCTGCCTCGCGCTGGAAGCGTTCGAAGAGGGCGGGATCGCACTCGACCTCGGGATGGGGGACCTTGATGGCGACCTGGGCGCCGGTGCGCGCGTCGGTGGCGCGGAAGACGGTGGACATGCCGCTGGTGGCCACCAGCTCTTCGAGGTGGTAGTGGTCGAGCCGGTCGCCAGGACGGATGGTGAGATTGGGTGAGTACATTTAGGGAATTATCGGCGATCGTGTACTGTGTCGCTCCACAAAGGAATACGGGGATTCTTCGCTTCGCTCAGAATGACAATTCGTAAAGTTTGCTTTGCACAGAATGACAATTCGCAAGGGTTGCTTCACTCAGAATGACAATAATTTTCCGTGGCGAGGAACAGTGAAAGTTCACTATAGCAGGCGGTACGGGCGTCCACGGTAGAGGCCCATGCGCTCTACTGAGCGTACACGAACCAGTTGGACGCTGACATTGTCGTATCCTCCGGTGGCGTTGGCGGCGGCGACAAGGGCCGCGGCTGCCTGGTCGAGGTTTGGCGTGGAGGCGACGATGCCTTTGATGTCCGCGTCGGAGACGTAGCCGTGCAGGCCGTCTGAGCAGAGCAGGAGCACGTCTCCGGGCATGACGTTGACGGTGATGGTGTCGGCGGCGACGAAGAGGTCTGTTCCCAGGCTGCGGGTGAGGATGTGGCGGTTGACGGCGGTGGCGGCCTCGGATTTGGAGATGAGGCCGAGGCGGACCTGCTCATCGACCATGGTGTGGTCGTGGGTGAGGGCGGTGAGGTGTCCGTTGCGCAGGAGGTAGCAGCGCGAATCGCCGACGTGAGAGACGACGGCGGAGTCGAAGCGCAGAGCGCAGAGGACGAGGGTGCTGGCCATGTGCGATCCGCTGGGGATGATGGCCCCTCCGGGGTCCGAGTATCGCGCGCCGCTATGGTTCGGCGCGGCGTTTCCCTGGTCCACGACGGCGTGGTTGGCGTCCTGCACGAGCCTGGGGAGAAGAGAGACGTGCATGATCCCCTTGGGGATCTTGCGGAAGCCGGAGAGCACCGTTTCGATGGCAATGCGGGAGGCGACCTCACCCAGCTCCTGCCCGCCGACGCCATCGGCGACGGCGAAGAGCCAGCCCTGCGAGTGGACCTGTTCGGGCGAGGCGGGAAGCACATGGCCGATGCAGTCCTCGTTATGGTCTCTGCTCAGTCCTGCGTCGGAGAGTTCGGCGAATTCGAGATCGAGCATAGGGGGTCGGCCGGTCCGTTGGTTGAGTGCCCGGGAAAGATGCCGGAGCATCTCTTAAGTTAGGTTGAGTTGTCTATGCGATGCAAGGCGCAGGGCGAGATGCTGTCGGCGATTTACGGTTCCCACTTTACCGGTCCGATAGCAGGCAGCCAGTGGCGTCCGGCGCAGCAGGTTGCACTGCGCCGGACGCCCTGGGTTCAGGCGATGTTGCGTTCCGTGAGCAAGGTCGGTTTGCCGTGCTCCTTGCCGATGCTGAGGAAGTGCACAGCACCGAAGGCCGCCCAGACAAGGGCGATTCCCAAGGCAGCCAAGGGTTCCATCTTGGTGCCGTACCCCATGAAGGGCCCGATCAGGTAGAAGGCCATGCAGCCGAGGTTGGCCGCAATGCCGAAGAGCGGGATGAGGACGTGGCGCAGCAAGTTGCGGGCTGGGTGCTTCGCGTAGGCGACCATGCAGGTGACGCAACTGAGGCAGTAGAGCAGGAAGGTGCCGAAGTTGGAGGCCAGCGTGACGGTGAGCAGGGTGTTTGGCAGCGCGGCCATCTTCTCGTGCGTGGTATAGCCGAAGCTGGACCAGAAGCCGTGCGGAAGCGCTGCGATGGCGGAGGCGGAGGGCGCTGCACCATCGCCGAAGGCAGCCGAGACTGCGATGCAGCCGACGACGGCGGAGATGGTGGCCAGCGTCCAGATGGCGCGGTGCGGTGTGAGGTTGGTGGAGTGAAGGCCGCCGAAGTTTCCGCCGACCTCTTTGTCCTTGCCCATGGCGTAGGTGACGCGCGAACCGGTGTTGATGCAGGAGAGGGTGGTGCCGATGAGCGCGAGGAAGACGGTGAAGGCCTCGATGAGCATGAAGGTGCGACCGTGGCCCTGGCCGAAGAGAGCGTCTCCGACGACGATCATCATGTCGCCGATGGGCGCCGAGGAGGCGCTTGCGGTGGCCATGGGATAGCCGCTATTGAGGAAGTAGTTTGCGGCGAAGTACTCGAAGCAGTAGAAGACGGCCCCCTGCACGAGCAGCGAAGTGATGACGGCGATGGGGACGTCGCGTTTGGCGTTCTTGGCCTCACCGCCGAAGGCAGTGACGGACTCGAAGCCGACGAGGATGAGAATGGCCACGGTGGCCTGGATGAAGATCCAACTGAAGTGGTAGGGGCTGACGACCGACTTCGCGCTGGGATGCGACTGCCAGTTGCCGGAGGAATCGGTCTCGTTGTAGTCGATGCGATAGGGGACGACGTTGCCTGCCGCGTCCTTCAGGGGCAGCGGCACGCCGGATGCATCGCGCAGGATGGTGGAGGTGGAGACTCCGTTGACCATCGCGGTGGAGGTCTGGAACTGGTAGGTGTATGCCTCTCCGGATGTGGAGTCGAACTGGAAGGCGACGGAGCCTGCCGGGTGGTTGGCGCGATAGTTGATCGCAAGGACGGCAAAGACAAGCAGGGCGAAGACCTGGATCGCGTTGATCGCAAGGTTGACCGAGGTCGAGCTGTTGACTCCGCGGTAGGCGATGTATGCGATGGCAAAGGCGTAGAAGACCGCAAACGCCATCATGAAGAAGAGCCCGGGGTTGGAGGCGCTCATGAAGTTGGGATAGAGCGTGCCGACGATGTAGCCGGTGAAGATGCCCATGACCCCAACCATAACGCCGGGATAGATCCAGTAGTAGAGATGGGAGGCCCATCCGACGATGAACTTGGAGAGGCGCGCGTACTTCCACGCTTTGTCGTGGTTGAGGAAGGACTGCTCGGCAAAGTAGTAGGAGCTGCCCGTGCCGGGATAGAGCTTCGCCATCTCGGCATAACAGACCGCCGTGGCCAGACAGAGCAGCAGCGCGGCAATGACGCCAGCCCACATGGCGGGCCCTGTGGTGCCGGTTGCGGCCTGAATGGCAAAGGTCAGCCAAAGAAAAGCGCCGGGAGCGATGAGTGCCATCGCATTGCTGGTAAGTCCGGTAAGACCCAGCGTTTTTTGCATCTCGCCTGTCGGTGTCTGTGCCATGTGCTCTCCTCTTGGTCGATATTGCCAGCGGAAGCCGCCGGGTTGATGAAGTTGTAGCCGCGGCAACGAAGCCTGCTGCGACTGTCCTGGGGGCCGAAGCTCTCTTGGAGCCTGAGCCGTGCAATGGATCTCAAGAAATCAGTTGGCCGTGCGATGCAGCACTTCGGTTGAAGAAGCAGAGGCTTCAAAGCACCTTGCATTGAAGCCCCTACCAGTTGGCTGCCTCAGTGACTCATGCGTAGCGCGAGTGGTGCAAGCATTCTGCGCGCCATTTCAAGGTAAAGACGATCTGGCAGCGGAGTTGTTTTGGGTCGGCCCAGGCTATTTAGCTAGGTTGTTGCCAAAGATGAAGCCGAATTCAAGTGCGGCCCGGAATTGGCTCTGGTTTGTGCCGGTCGGGCCAAAGACATCTCCCGAAGTGGAGTTCATTGCGTGCACCCACGCAAGATCGCTGCGAAGGTACATGCCACCTTTTTGGTAGGTTGGCGTCGCAGTGAAAGTGGTGCCGGCGCTGCCCGCTCCAAAGCCCAGCAAGTTGATCGATCCATCGGTTGCACTTCCCGAACTCGTCAGGTACTCCCAGCGCACCGGAAGGGAGAAGCCGTCCTTGAATGCGTAGCTGACATTGACTGCGCCGCCAGTTGACGATGTGGCCGTGGGAACGCCCACGCTCAGGTTGGTTGGCAGTTTGCTGTACTGGAAGTACGGAGAGACGATCCATGGGCCCTTGGTGTAGGTATAGATCAACGCGTGCATATATCCATTGTTCTGCACCGGCGTGGCCGTCGTCTGATAGGCGGTCTGCCCTAGGTTCCCCATCCCGTCGTAGACCAGGGTATGCGGCCCCTTTGTAAAGGTCAGCGAGCCGGAGAGCCATGAGTAGCGGTTGGAGTAGTAACCGTCGTTCCAACTGACCGATGCGGAGAGGTATTTGCCCAGCGTCTGGTTCACCTGGACGCCGCGGCTGATGGCGTTCTCCTGGTTCCAGACGATGCCGCGCTCGATGTTGAAGTTCTGGTAGGTGAAGGTGGACTCGGCACCCATCAGCGTCGGCAGCGAACCGATCTCAAACGATGTCGTCTTTCCTGCCAACACCTTCAGAAAGGCGACTGGAACAGGGCCGAAGAAATTGTTCACGGTGTTCTGGGCGTTGACAAACGGAACGCCAAGTGTCGGCATGGTATAAACGCCGGCCTGGATGTAGTACTGTACCTTTCCGTCCGGCTTCTGAATGAAGACCTGGCCGTTGCTCAGAGTGGCCTGCGACTCATGGTCTGGGGAGACGGAGTTGTCCTGAAACTGGGCGAAGCCGGTCATGATGGCGTTGACGGAGAGCTTGCCCAACGGCCCGGCATCGAAGATCGCCGGCGGCAGCCATTGCAGCGGGCCTGTAAGAACAAAGGTGGAGAGTGGCGCGGGAGCGGCCGCGGGAGCGGCTGCCGGAGTCGTGGCTTGCGCGTCCTGCGCGTCCGCCAGCGCAGCGGAACTTGAGAAGTCGCTGGCGGCATACGACGCGGCCGTGAAAGTTGTGAGGAGGGCCAAGGCGACAACGAAGCGAGCGAAGCGATGGATGTTTGTCGGAGTAATAATGGCAGGCTCTCTTTCATCCGCGATCGAATACTCGATGCAGGGCTATGTCAGGGTTCAGTCAGTCTCGACGAAGGAAGCGGTTTGAGTCCGAATCTGAGACCTGAAGTGGAAGTCAATAAGCCAACGTATTGAGTTCTATCTTGTTGCGCGTAAATTGTGCGTAAAGGGAAGGAAGGTCTTCTCGGAACGCACTCTGTTTCCTCCCCTGTTCGGCATGGCTATGTATCGATCGTTCATCTCTAGCGTTGTTGCCGTAGTTGCGCATCGACGCAGAGCCGCTGCGGAACCATGGGTGTGGTTCTGTTGTGAACCTTGATGATTTCCAGCAGTTGCCCTGATAGAAGCAATCGTCGTGCCAAAGTCGATTGCTGGTCTATACCTTTGCAATCAGCGCAGTTGGCAGAGGAAGGAGGCAAATGGTGTATCGAAGCCTACAATTGGTCGAAATAATGTATGGATTTGGACAAGAAATGTATGCTTTGTCGCAAACCAAACAACATTTTGGCGAAGTCTGTGGAAAAAGTTTGGCTTGAGCGGTCGCAGAGGGGATGTATTGCCGAGCGATCTCTTCGCGGCTCGATGCGGCGGAGAGCTATCGAAGGCGACATACCTTGACCGCCGAGTTGGCGAATGGGCAGTCGAGTTGGGTAGAAGCGGTCGCTTGCAGCAGCAGCCAGTCGACGCCGAGTGGGCGGAGAGCGGCGAGGCGTTGTGTGTCGGTCGTGCTTGGCGCGCTGAGGCCTTGCTGTGCGGCCTCTCCCGCAGCCCAGGCGAGGGCGAGTTGCGGCGCGATGGATGCCTCTCCGCCGTCCTTGGAGTAGTCGGGCAGCGAGCTGCGTTCGGCGATGGCACGGAAGCACTGTGCGTCCTCACCGGGCGCATTGATGTAGTCCGCGTCGAGGGCAAAGAGCGCGTCCTTCGGCGTGTTGTGGCGGACCCACAGGAATGCCTGCACCCATTGGTTGCGCGGGGCGACACGGGGAAGCTCGATGTGGTTGGAGTGGCGAAACTCTGCGCGCTCGGCTGCCAACATTGTGCTGCCCAGCAGCAGCATCGCTGCGCCCCATCGAACGGCGCTGCGTTGCAGGACGCGTTCACCCAGCCGGGCGCCGAGCAGAAGCACAAGGACAAAGTAGACGACATGAAAGGCACGCAACGGCTGCAACCGCGCCACTAGATGCGTGGAGGCTGTCGCGTGCGCAAAGAGCAGTGCAACGAGCCAGGCCGTCGAGCCCATTGCGATTGCCATGCGCGCCAGTGCCCGTCTCGCGTCAACGTTTTCGTAGCGGGGCGGGTTGGATGGAGCGGGTTCGCGCCCCGCCTCCAGGGCAAGGATTGCGAGCGGCGCGGCGAGGCCCAGCAGCTCGTACCAACGCCACTGGGCGGGGAACCAGTAGGTACGGGTCAAGGCGGCGCGGATGTACTGTGCGCTCTCCGGTGGCGCGAACGATTGCAGAGAGGCTGCGATGCCGAGGGCCGTCGCGGCCAGCGACGCGGTTGCCCACAGGCGCATGGAGCGATTGGGCGTGCGGGCGCAGAAGAGCATGAGCGTTGCGGCGAGGGCGTAGGCGGCCATCAGGGGATGCATCGCGGCTGCGAGCAGAATGCCGACGGCCCAGAGCAGGAGTCCGTTGCGCCGTTGCTTTGCTGTGCTCGGGACGCCGCGGGTTGACATGTCGAGTGCGCCGACCAGCGCCAGCACCATTGCGGGCGTGGAGAAGCTGCGCGCCGTGGCATACGGGTCCATCAGTTGCAACGCCGTTCCGGCTACAGGGAGGGCGAGCCAACAGGCCAAAAGGACTACAGCTCCAATGCGCGCTGGGCGCAACGTCCAGCATCGTATGGCCAGCATCCACGCGGCGAAGAGCGTTGCCCAGATGCTGGCCAGATGCAGCGCGAGCAGCACGGCGGGAAGGCCGCGGTGCAGCATTGCGGCTGGCGACATAGGCAGGAGACGCACCAGGGCTGCGACCGTGGGCGCGAAGAGCGAGAGGCGCATCGGCTCCAGCACGAAGGCGGTCGTGTGGGGGTAGAGCGTGGGGTCGAGCAGGCGCTTGACGCCGGCGAGGTACAGGCCGCCGTCGTCGGCACTGGGGTGGTAGCCATCGATTGCAAGGGCGAAGAGCGTGAGGGCCGCGGCCATCAGCGCGCCGAAGCCGTGCTCACGGCGGTGCGGGCCGCGCTCTGCGTATGGGCCGCGCGCGGCCCGTGGGGAGAGATCCTGCGGTTCAACCTCTGCGATCCATGTTGCCAACGACTGCCACCCCATCTGCCGCGGCCAGACTGGCCGGAGCTTTGCGTTACACATTCCATGCTAACGGCGTGAGGGGTGGTTGTCGCGTGCATGGCGGCGGCACCGGTACAGCTTTGGGGCGTCAGGGATGGCGCACCGATCGGGGTGAAATGAATATGGCCGATGAGATTGTGCGCTGCGCGAGTGGGAGTCTCCGCGAAGGTTTGGGGCGCGGCGGATGATGCAGAGCGTTTCGGCACGGGTCAGAGCGCTCTTATCTTTGACGGAGGGACGATGGCCCTTCGATTGCAGATACACGGATGGAGCGTTTCGGCGGCATTGGCCGGCAGAGGGCTACGATGCACATACAAGGTGTACCGAGAGCGCAGTCCGCGTCATTTCATTCCACGCAGGCGATGCAGCGGGCGCAGGCTGCGCGGCGGGCCGACGCAGTTGTGCGCCGCAGGCCGACATCCTTTGCCGCGAGCGACGGCGAGGACGCGGTCGCTCGCGTTGCGGCTTATGCGCAAGGCGAGCGCGAACGGCGGCGAGACCAGACGCGGGGGGAAGAGGAGTTCCGCAGCGTCTTCGTCTCCCTGAGTGCATAGGCGACCGCCTGATCGGCAGAGGGCGATCGATGCAGAAGGTCAGGCGAGAGCCGCAAAAGCAGTGGGAGCCTGAGCGGCAGAGGGCGGGCGCAGATACAATCGAAGATGGATGCCTCAACCCTCCCATTCATTGCTCTCGGACGGCGCGCCGCCCGACCCGAAGGCTCACGGCCCGTTCGCCGCCATCCGCCGCGCGCTGCCTGCGGGCGAGGTGATCCGCTTTCTTCTGGTTGGCGTGTCGAACACGCTCTTCTCGCTTGCTTTCTACTCTGTGTGCGTGATTTTTTACAGCCACCTGCTGCCGCACCTCGGCAAGCCGTTGATCGCAGACGTTGCCTCGATTACCGCGAAGCCGATCTGCATTACGGTGGCGTTCCTGTGCTACAAGCACTTCGTCTTCCGCACCCATGGCAACTATTTGAAGGAGTGGCTGCGCTGCTTTGCAGTCTACGGCGTGAGCACCCCGGCAGAGTTGGTCATCCTGCCGATTGCGACCGGCATCTTTCTGCACGTCGCGCCGCTGCGGGCCTACGCGCCGTTTCTGGCGGGCGTGGTGAACTCGGTTCTTATTGCCGTGTACAGCTACTTTGCGCACAAGAAGTTCTCCTTCAGGCGATAGGCCTTCGCTGTGTTCACACTGCGCTACGGGTAGACTGTAAGCCACGCTCACTTTTTACGAATGGGACAACACCACACGCATGTATCGCACAATGCAGCAGTATCTAAAGAGCAGCATCGACGCTGTACTCAAAGCGAAGTATGGCATCGTCCTGGAGCGGATGGCGATAGAACAGCCGCCGAAGATCGCGCTTGGAGAGTTTGCGCTTCCCATCGCCTTTGAACTGGCCAAGCAACTCCGCAAGGCGCCCCGCACCATAGCCGAAGAACTCCGGAAAGAGATTGTTGGACTCCAAGGCATCGCCGCAATCGAAGTTGCCGGGGCGGGCTATTTGAATATCAAGCTCGACAGAGCAGCGTTTGTACGCGAGGTTGTTACGCAGGACAAAGGCGTTGAAATCGGCGGTCTCTACACTGTCCCTTTGCGCGACCAAAACTACTACCTTGTGGAGCACACCAGCATCAATCCCAATAAAGCCGCGCATATTGGGCACCTGCGCAACGCAATCCTCGGCGATACATTCGTCCGGCTGCTGCGAGGGCGCGGTGCGATTGTCGGCGTGCAGAACTACATCGACAACACGGGCGTGCAGGTTGCAGATGTTGTGGTGGGGCTGGTGCACCTGGAGGGACGCACGCTGGATACGACGCGCGCGCTGCTCGCATCGCTGAAGGACCGCGGAGAGCGAATCGACTTCTACTGCTGGGACCTGTATGCGCGGGTGAGCCAGTGGTACGGCGGCACCGGAGACGACGATGCGACGCCGCCCACACCGATTGAACTGGCGCGGCGCAAGCAGATCCGGCTGGACACGCTGCACGCGCTGGAGGCCGGCAACAACGAGACGGCGGCCATTGCCGAACTGACCTCTACCGCCGTTCTGCGACGACACCTTGAGACGATGCAGCGGCTGGGGATCGAGTACGATTTTCTGCCGCGCGAGAGTGAGATCCTGGGCCTGCACTTCTGGGACGCGGCGCGTGCGCTGATGATCGAGCGCGGCGTGCTTTATATGGAGACCGAGGGCAAGAACAAGGGTTGCCTGGTGATGCGTCGAGCGGGGAACGATGCACCCGAAGCGGAGCAGGGAACTGGCGCGCCCGACGAAGACGCGAAGGTGATCGTGCGCTCGAATGGGACGGTAACGTATGTCGGCAAGGACATCGCGTACCACCTGTGGAAGTTCGGCCTGCTGCCGGGCAAGGACTTCGGCTACGCGCGATTCCATGAGTACGCGATGCACACCTGCTGGATCTCGGCGGCTGGAACGAGCGAACCCGATGCGCCGAAGTTTGGGCGGGCCGACGCTATCTACAATGTGATCGACTCGCGGCAGAACGATCCGCAGAACAACGTGATTGCCGCGCTGCGCGGGATGGGGTTTACAGACGCGGCAGACCGCTACACGCACTTCAGCTACGAGATGGTGGCGATGACGCCGCGCTGCGCGGCAGAGCTCGGCTACACGCTGAGCGAGGAGGACGAGGCGCGACCGTTCATCGAGGTCAGCGGGCGCAAGGGGCATGGCGTGAAGGCCGACGACCTGCTGGACAAGCTGGTGGCCGCAGCGCAGGCTGAGGTGGATGCGCGCCATCCCGAGCTGTCCGATGCGGACCGCGCACGGATCGCCACGCAGATTGCGGTGGGCGCGCTGCGCTACTTTATGCTGCGCTTTACGCGCAACACGGTGATCGCCTTCGACTTCAAGGACGCGCTCAGCTTCGAGGGCGAGACGGGGCCATACATCCAATACGCCATCGTGCGCGCAGCCAACATCTTTCGCAAGGCGGAGACGACGGAGGAGGCCGCGCTGGACGCCGTTGCGGGGCTGGATCTATCCGTTCTCGCCGGCGAAGAGGGCACGAGCCTGTGGGAGACGTGGCTGCTTGCCTCGCGGCTGACGGCGACGATCGAGCAGGCCATCGCCACGGCGGAGCCCGCGCACCTGGCGCGCTATGCGTTCCAGTTGGCGCAGCAGTTCAACAATTTTTATCACCGTTACCACATCCTCAGTGAGGCCGACCCAACTCGACGCGCTCTGTTGCTGGCGACGGCGGCGGTGGCGCGCCGCGAGATGGTGCGCGCGCTGGGCTACCTTGGCATCGAAGTGCCTGCGGTGATGTAGCGAGAGCATACCAGCCAATGGCGGCGACCGCTGCGCGGGCAGAAAGACGCGGGGATTCTTCCCCTTCGACAAGCTCAGGGGCAGAATGACAACCCGTGACAGGATTGCAGTCGAAGGCGGGAGGTGCATCCGCCTCAGGCTGAGTAGCTGCGCAACCATTCGACGA
>JAJZDL010000089.1:715-10958 GCA_021851465.1 Acidobacteriota bacterium | reverse complement strand
CTCTCCGCCAAACCCCAACCGCCCGCCCCGTTCTCCCAACAATCTCCAGCCTCTGCCTCTGCCTCTGCCTCTGCCTCTGCCTTTGCTTTTGCCTTTGCTTTTGCCTTTGCCTTTGCCCTTTTCCCCACCCCCGCAAATCCCTGTCAACCCCCCACCCCGCCCCACAAATCCATCAACCGACACAATCAAAACCACTTCCACCCCAAAAATATCCCCAAAAAGTTGGCATAGTAGTTTCCCCCCGCTTGGTAAAATAGAACTGTAGATCGAAATTGAACTGTCCTTCTAAGCGAAGCGATCTTGAAGCGTGTCATTCTGAGCGCAGCCTTGTTTATGACTTGTCATTCTGACCCTGAGCTTGTCGCAGGGGAAGAATCCCCGCATTTTTCCGGCGGCTGGATGCCCCAAGCCGCGCAATAACACATTTATAATGTGTAGATTATACGTAGTTCATTGACAACCGACGATCCTCAAGCCCACCAGGCAAAGCGCCCTGCGCAAGCTCGGCTCAGCCAATCGCCCCCGGCGCAAGCCGCCCAGGCAAAGCGCCAACGGCGCGCCCTATCCTAGCCTGGGCCGAAGGCCCAGGAGGCCGCAACGAAGCCGTCCGCGGGCTGAAGGCCCGCCCTATAACCCTCGGCCGCCGCGAAGCCTGAGCATCATCACCCCCAAAAGCCCATGGCGGCCGCCACCATAAGCCATCTATTGCCAATACTTTAGCCGTAAGCCCCACCGATTGAATACTTTGCCGCCACCACCACCCCGCAAGACACTGAATCCAATCGGCTTACGCACAAAGTCTCTATCCTCTATACTTTGCCCTGGAGACCTTGAAAACACTGGCCTTACCCCGCGAAATGCAGCAGGGGGGGATGGGGGGGGTATAAATATAGACTATTAAATATATACTTCACCCAACCCACGCAATCGCCTTGGCCAACGATTTTTTCGGATGTCGAGAGTTTATGGTGTTGGTATAAAAATGGAAGTCTGCGAGACCCTTCCTGCTGCCATCGCTCCCACCCACATCGTTACCAAGCGATGTAGACGCCCTTGCCGATCCATTGAGGGTTGTCTATCTGCTGCATCATAAAATCCGCAACATCTGAACGCGAGATGCGCGAACCGTTGCGCGGCAGGGCGTCGCCGTCGATGCGGCAGTGGCCACGCGCGCGGCTGTTGGTCAACATCGGCGGCATCACCATCGTCCACTCCAGCCCGCTCGCCGAGAGCGTCCTCCACTGCGCTCGCTGCGACGCAACAGGCCACTTCAGGAGAGTTTTATAGACGATGCTCTGGACAATCCAGCGGCGGTATGCAGGCTGCTTGCTGAGTGAGTCGTCCAACGCTCCAGCGGACCCGAGTGCGACGATCCGCCGCACTCCTGTATCGCGCATCGCCTCGACAATCAGTGGAACCGCGCGCTCCAGAACATCCTCCTTCTTCAGGGAGCGCGCACCCAGCGCCGAGAGAACCACGTCCGCGCCATCGACGGTTCGGCGAACCGCATCGCCGTCGAAGGCGCTGCCCTCAATCGGACGCACGCGATCTCGAAACGGGAACGCCTCCGGCGACCGCAGCAGCGCAGTCACCTCGTACCCGGCACCCAGGCAGCGCTCCGTCAGCAAACTGCCTGTTCCGCCACTCGCTCCAAAGATGGCTACCTTCATGCCGCTCCTTCCTGTGCGAATGCTCTATTATCCTCCGAGAAAGTATCGATCCTGTATAAAAATAGGGTGTTATATCCAACTGATTTTGTTTGTTTTGCCGCGGTTTCCCGCACTGCGAGCTGGACTGCGCAACCGCCGCTCGCCCCAGCCTGTGAAGAACTGCGATCATTGGGACAAATGCACTTGAAGCCGTTCTACTCTTGCTCCAGTTGCGAAGATCGCGTCTCGCTTTTCTAAATCGCAGCCACAACTCAATTCTTGTTGCTCTCGTAAGATCGCCGCAAAATCCACATTTCCCGCGTCAACGACTACTGCTACTGCTTTTTCTCTCTTTCAATACTGGTTTGTAGTACTCCTTGTAGCAACCGGAGCCGATACATCCACCGCACACAAGGTGCAGCGGTTTCCACAAAGAAACCGGTCGCGCTCGCGGAGCGTAAACCAATAGAATCAGGATGGATTGGATTGCAGAGTACACACCGCAACAAATTCGGTGTAAAGTTTGGCCAGCGTCCTGTTCCAACGAACATCAGGAGAGACTGCCTTGTCAATTGAGACCCAGGATGTAATTCCAACCACAGATCCCGCAACGAACCAGGAGCCCGAGATGAAGACGACTTCGCCTACTGGAAACCTAGAGATCACCGTCACCCGCGCAGACCTTTTGCGCGAGTTGACTGCGGCGCAGTCCGTGGTGGAACGCAAGACGACCATTCCAATCCTCTCCAACTTTCTCTTCGAGGCGACGACAGGCGATGGTGAGCCGGGCAAACTGACAATTACAGCCACCGACCTCGATCAAGGCCTGCGGACCAGTTGCGCGGCAAAGGTAAAGAAGCCCGGCGCATGCACCATTCCCGCGCGCAAACTGTACGACTACATCAAACTGCTTCCCGAGGGCGACATCTCCATCAAGCTGATGGACAACCACTGGGTGCAGATTCGCGCGGGCCGCTCGAACACCAAGATGGTAGGAATGGCGCGGGCCAACTTTCCTCTGGTTCCGGAGTTCCCGGCGTCTGGAGCGTTCAAGATTGCCGCAGCGTCGCTACAGAACATGATCTCAAAGACGATCTTCTCCATCTCCAACGAGGAGAGCCGCTACACGCTCAATGGAGCGTTGCTGGTACTGAAGGCGGAGTCGATGGCGATGGTTGCGACAGATGGCCATCGGCTGGCCCACATTGAGAAGCTGGGCGAGTCGCTGGAAGGTGTCTCCGGCGAGAAGAAGACGTTGATCCCACGCAAGGCGTTGAGCGAGCTGCTTTCGTTGCTGAACTCGTCCGAAGCCGAGACGCTGGAGTTCACCGACGACGAGCAGACGCTCTTCTTCCGTGTTGGTGGACGCGTGCTCACCAGCCGCAAGCTCACAGGGCAGTTCCCCAACTACGAGGCTGTCCTGCCGCGCGACAACAACAAATTCGTCATCGTGCGCTCCGAGGACCTGATGGGCTGCATCCAGCGCGTCGCGCAGTTTGCCGACGAACGCTCCGGTGCAATCAAGATACGCCTGGAACAGAACGAGCTGAAGCTGTCGTCCTCTTCGACAGACTCGGGCGAATCGGAAGACACGATCGAGACGCCGTACAACTACGACCCGTTGGTGGTCGGCTTTAACAGCCAATACCTGATCGATTTTCTTAAGGCCATCGGAACCACTGGCGAGGTTCGGCTGGAGTTCAAGGACGCGCAATCAGCCGGCCAGATGCGCCCCGAGGACGGTAACGAGGACGTCAAGTACCGCTACATACTCATGCCAATGCGCATTTGAGTGGTTCGCGGATGATGAACGCATTGACAGCGAGTGAAGAGCCGTCTCTGCCGTGGTTCGGATTCGAGCGATTGCGAAGGGACGTTTCGGCGACTCGATGGGAAGGTTCGGCGCAACCTGAGATAACGGCGATCAAAGACAACTTGCGCTAGATATTGGGAATGTCTTGACTGGGAGCACTACTGGCGCAGGTCAACTTCGGTGGCGCCCTGCCCGCCTTGGTTGTGCGGAGGCTCGGTGACGGAGGTGACCTGTGGATGGTTGCGCAGGAACTCTCGCAGGGTGCGGCGCAGCACACCCATTCCAGTGCCGTGAATGATGCGGATGTGTGGCAGCCCGGCCATGAAGGCGCGGTCAATGTAACGAGAGACCTCGTCGTGCGCCTCCTCGGCGGTGCGGCCGATGACGTTGATCTCCATTGGTACGGTGTCGGCGCCTGAGTTGGTCTGGATTGTGATGCCTCCTCGCAGGCGGGCAGCCTCTAGCGGGGGGACGAACTTGACGCTTTCGACCTCGGCAATGTCGCTTTGCGCGATGCGCATCTTCATCGTGCCAACGGAGACCTCGAAGCTCTTTCCGTTCCCACTTGAGCTCCCGTTGGGGTTTACGATGCGCTCGACGCGGGCCTGTCGACCGAGGCCCTTCAACTTGACCAGATCGCCTACCTTAATGCCCGCGATGCCGCGGTTGGTGAGGTGAGGCTGCGCCGCGGGATCCTTCCTGTCCGCGCCGCTGGTATGGGCGACAACGGTTGAGTTGAATTGCTCGGAAAACTCTCGGCGCATGGTCGCCATGCGGCGTTCGGAGTCGCGCGAGATCTTCTGCGCCACGGTCTTGTCGTCGATGGCCTTTACGGTCTTGCGGAGCTGGTAGGCAAAGTCTTCGAGCAGTGCGGTGAGTTTGCCCTCCAACTCGCGGGTGCGTTCCTTCTGTTCCGCGCGGCCTTCGAGATCGAGACTGGTTCGGGCGCGTGCAAGCTCTTTCTCACGGACCTGCATAGCGGCACGCTCCTCTGCCGATGCGTGGAGTTGGGCGTGGAGTTGGTCGAGCAATGTTCCGATGTCTGCGGTCTGCGTGGTGAGCTGTGCACGCGCCGCCGCTACGATCTGCGCCGAGAGCCCCAACCGCTCCGCAATGTTCAATCCGGCGGAGGCTCCGGGAACGCCAAGGCGAAGCTCATAGGTCGGCGAGAGCGTTGCCTGGTCGAATCCGACGGCGGCGTTCAACACGCCAGCGCGATTGGCAGCGTAGACCTTGAGCGAGGTGAGGTGTGTTGTCATGCAGCTCCAGCAGCGCAGGGAAAGAAAGTGTGCGGCGATGGCGACGGCGAGCGCCGAGCCTTCTTCGGGGTCCGTGGCGGAGCCGAGTTCATCGAGCAGGACGAAGGAATTCTCGTCCGCCACACGCGCGATGCGGTTAACGTTGACGATGTGCGCGGAGAAGCTGGAGAGATTTGATTCGATCGACTGCGCGTCGCCAATGTCTGAGTAGATGGCCAGGAAGAGTGGAAGATTTGCGGCTTCAGCGGGAACGGGAAGTCCGGCCTGGGCCATCAGCGCGAGCAGGCCGACTGTCTTGAGCGCGACGGTTTTGCCGCCGGTGTTGGGGCCGCTGACGATGAGCTGGCGCGCGTCGGGTTCGAGTGCGAATGTCAGCGGAACCGGTGCGCCACCGGAACGACGCAGGCGAAGCTCGAGCAGCGGATGACGCGCTCCAGTGAGGGAGAGGCGATCTGAAAAGGCCGGGAGGACGCAGGCGAGATCGTTGGCAAAGCGGGCGCGGGCGAAGTGGCTCTCGACCTCGGCAAGGACGGCCGTGCCCAGCAGGATGGCGTCGGCCATCTCGCCGAGGGCGTGCGTCATAGCGACCAGGATACGGTGGATCTCGCGCTGCTCTTCGTCGAGCAGGCGGACGAGCTCGTTGTTCTGCTCGATGGTTTCGAGCGGCTCGACAAATACCGTCTGCCCGGAGGAGGACGAGCCGTGGATGACGCCTGGGACGCGGCGGCGGAACTCGGATTTGACGGGGATAACGAAGCGCTCGCCACGCACGGTGATGAGATCCTCTTGCGTCGATCCTTCGCTGGCGAGCGAGCGCAGCGATTTGCGCAGGCCCTCCTCGATGGCGCGGTGTTGGCGCTCGATCGCGCGACGGATGCGTCGGAGTTCATGGCTCGCGCCGTCGGCGAGCGAGCCATCGGGTTCGATCTTGCCGCGCAGCGCGTGCAACAGCGGCGCAAAGTCGTGTTCGGTCAACTCCACCGAGAGCGCAGCAATCCCGGGCCAGTTGCGTACGCGGCCCGCGGGAGAGATGAGGAGTGCGCGCCATGCTGCGATTCGTTCGACGACGGTGAGGAGAGCGTTGATCTCCAAAGCTTCGAGCGCGGTGCCTTCGAGGCGCGACTGGTCAAGCAGGCCGGTAGGATCGAAGAGGCCATGGAAGTCGAACGAAGCTCCGCCGGTGAGCAGGTCGCACACTTCGGCGGTGCGCTGCTGCTGGGATTCGATCCACACGGCATCGGAGCAGGGCTCCAGCGCCAGGACCCAGGCACGGCCCAGCGGCGAAGCGGCGTACCCAGCGATGTGCTCGCGCAGGCGAGGCCATTCCAGTGCGGTCGAGCTGGATTCAGCGAGCGGCGACGGGATGTTGGGCAACAAAGGCATCTCTGCCATGGTAGCTGGCCGAGAGCCTCCGCTGCTCCTCCTCTTGAGATTCGAGATGAGAGACGACCGATTTGCGGTGGGTTGGAAGTAGACTGGATGCATGAACTTTCCAGCTACACGAATGCGGCGGTTGCGGCGGACGGAGGCCCTGCGCTCGCTGGTGCGGGAGACGCATCTGCATCCCGGCGCGCTGATCAATCCGATGTTTCTGTGCCCTGGCGAGGGGGTGCGCAAGGAGATCGGGTCGATGCCTGGGGTCTTCAACCTCTCGATCGACGAGGCGGTGAAGGAGGCCGAGGCGTGCGCCGCTCTTGGCCTTGGTGGGCTGCTTCTCTTCGGCCTGCCAGCGGAGAAGGACGAGCAGGCGAGCGGTGCGTGGGCCGCAGACGGGATTGTGCAGCAGGGCCTGCGCGCGTTGAAGCGCGAGCGAGGACTGGATTCGCTGGTGGTGATCGCGGACGCGTGCCTGTGTGAGTACACCTCGCATGGACACTGCGGCGTTGTTGTGTGCGACGGCGATCATTATGAGATAGAGAACGATGCGAGCGTCGCTTTGCTGGCGAAGACGGCGGTGTCGTTGGCGCAGGCTGGCGCTGACATTGTTGCGCCGAGCGACATGATGGATGGGCGCGTAGAGGCGGTTCGCGCGGCGCTGGACGCGGCGCAGTGCGAGGACACGCCGGTTTTGAGCTATGCATCGAAGTTCGCGTCGGCGTTCTACGGGCCGTTCCGCGAGGCTGCGGATTCGGCGCCGCAGTTTGGCGACCGCCGTAGCTACCAGATGGACGGCGCAAACCTGCGCGAGGCGATGCGCGAGATTGAGATGGACATCGCCGAGGGCGCGGACATGGTGCTGATGAAGCCGGCGATGCCGTACCTCGATGTGATTCACGCAGCGCGGGAGCGGTACGACGTTCCGCTGGGCGCGTACCAGGTCTCGGGCGAATACTCGATGCTGCAAGCGGCGTTTGCGCGCGGCTGGCTGGAACCGGAGCGAGCGATGATGGAGTCGCTGCTCTCGATCCGGCGGGCAGGCGCGGACTTTATCGTCACCTACTTCGCCAAGGAAGCTGCGCGCGTCTTGGGATAACCGAACTATTGCGTGCTCCTATCGCCGCAATTATTCGAGCGATTCCTCGCATAGCGGTACGAGCAGCGTGCGGACGGCTTGTTCGAGGGCAGCGGTGAGGTGTTTAGGGTCGGCTTCTCTGTTGGCCGCAGGGATGGGTTGGCCGATGCGGACCTTGATCTTGCCGGAGCGGAACCATGAACCCAACTTTACCTTCGATTACGGTACCGACACAGATGCGGTGGTTGCGGTGAGTTCGTAGAGGCCGACGAGCGCGATGGGGAGAACGGGCACGCGGGATTGCTGGGCGAGCAGGCCGATGCCGGGACGGAAGGGATGCAGCGCGCCATCGCGGCTGCGCGTTCCCTCGGCGAAGAGGAGGATGGAGTAGCTGCGGTCCATGGCCTCGCCGGCGTGAGCGAAGCTGCGGCGGAACCCGCGCGCGCGGGGCATCGGGAAGACGTTGAAGAGCGCGGTGAGCAGCCAGTACGCGACGGGAGCAAGCAGGTTGGCGAGCCGGTTGGGTTGGTTGCGCGCGTGGCGCATGTCCAGAAGCATCTCGCCCGACATGGCTGCGGCGACACGGTGGCGCAGCCTGAAGGGAAGCGCGTAGAGGATGAGCGCACCGTCGTACGCGGTGACGTGGTTGGCGACGATGAGTAACGGCGTGCAGTTCATCGCTCGGTCTTCGAGGCTTGCGGTGTAGACGACGCGCGGCGCGGCGAGCAGCCAGACCAGCGGACGAGCGATGAGTTCGAGGAAGACGACGCGCACAGCTTGGATGGGCCAGATCCAGGGCCAGCGTGGATAGAGGTGAGCTTCGGGTTGCAGCGTTCCGGTTGAAGGTTGGGCGTCGGCAGCAGGTGGCGTTGGGAGTTGAGGGTTGGACTCGCGACGCTCAGAGGCGAGGGATGGGGCGTCTGCACGGGGTGTTGCATCTGGCGGCAACGCAGGCGAAGTGCGGGAATTTTGCGATGTTGGCCCAGAGCGACAAGCCTCCATCAGCGCACGGAGGTCGCCGACGGTTTTGATGGTTGCGAGGGCGTCGTCTTGCAAGTCGAGGGCGAAGCGCAGCTCCAGCGAGGACTGGAGCTGCACGCGGCCAAGGCTGTCGAGGCGCAGGTCCTCAGAGAGACGGAGGCGGTTGAGCGCGGCGGGAGTGGCGCTCGGGACGGCTTCGCCGGTGACCTCGGCGATGAGGTCGAGCAGTGCGTCGCGGGTTGCGACGATGGTGGGTGCGTCCGATTGCCGATGATCCGACAGCGTCTCGGAGGCCCACTGCGCGACCTGGCGACGGAGCAGCTTGCCGGTGGAGGTGTAGGGAAACTCTGGCTCGGGCCAGCGCAGGACGCGGCGAATCCGTTGATACTCGGCGAGCGCGCGGTTGGCGTTGGCGACGGTGGCTTGCAGGCGATCATCCGTACCAGCGAAGAGCACGACGGCGGCCGGTTCTGCGCCGCCAGCGATCTCGCAGGAGACCACGACTGCGCCGCGCACACCGTGCTGCGCGGCGAGGGCGGCTTCGAGATCGGCGGGATGGATGTTCATGCCTGCGGCGGTGACGATGACTTCGCTTTTGCGTCCGAGGAAGCGCAGCTCGCCGGAGGCGTTCTTCTCGGCGAGGTCGCCTGTGGCCAACCACTCGCCTTGGCGCGGGCGCATTGCGCCAGCGAACCAGGTGGTTTTGGCGAGCATCGCACCGCGGACGAGGATCTCGCCGTCGTCGGCGATCATCACCTCGCGCCCCGGCAGCGGCTTCCCGATGGTTCCGGGAGCGATGTGGAAGGGATGATTCAAGGTGACGAGCGCTGCAGTCTCTGTCATGCCGTATCCCTGGATGAGGGCGAAGCCGAGGCCGTTCCAGAAGGATTCGAGATCGGCGGCGAGCGTGGCTCCGCCCGAGATGACAGCCCAGAACTTCCAGCCCAGCGCGCTGTGCACGCGGCGGAAGAGCCACCATCGCCTACCGATAGAAAGCCCGGATGCGGCGTTCAATTGCGCGGCGAGCGTGGGAAAGCGCCCGAACAGATGCGCGCGCAGCAGATGCAGCACACGCGGCACGGCGACAAGCACGGAGATGCGTTCGCGGCGGATCAGATCGACGATGCGCGTTGGATCCGGCTGCTCGACGAAGTGAACCTCGGCGGCCAGCAGCGCGGGGCACCAAAGGCCCATGAACTGGCCGAAGACGTGGCTCAGCGGGATGCTGTGCAGAAAGCGCAGCGGATGGATCCATCGTTCGTAGCGGCGATACTTCGCAATCTCGTTCTCGATGGGCTGGAGCGTGGCCAGAATGTTGCGATGGGTGTGAACGATGCCGCGCGGTTCGGATGTGGTCCCCGAGGTGAAGACGATCTGGAAGGGCGTCTCCGCGTGGACCGCGTCGCTGACCGTGAAGAGCGGTCCCGCGGGCAGGTGCGCGCCGATGTCGGCGAGCGGCAGACGGTCTGGGAGCTGCGAGATCGCTTCGTCGGCTGCTCTCGCTGCTTGCCGCTCTTTGTTGCCTGTGCCGTTGCGGCGGTCGTCGTTCTGCAGCGTTGCAAGCAGGCGCGGGTCGCCGAGGACCAGCTTTGGCGCAACGTCGCGGATGACTCGTGCGGCGAAGTCGCCGGCGCCTGCGGCATCGAGCGGCACGACTATGGCCGCGCGCAGCAGGCAGCCGAAGAAGACGGCGATCCACTCGGCGGAGTTGTCCGCCCACAGGACGACTCGGTCGCCGGGAGCGACGCTGCGGCGCTCCAGCTCCGCGGCAAAGCGCCCTGCGAGACTGGCGAGTTCACCATAGGTGGTCGTGTAGCGCCGGATGCCGCGATGCGCCACCACCGCCGTCTCCGTCGAGTACCGCCGGAACTCCTCGACGAGGCTGGCGAGATGCTCGCGCATAGGGCCATGATAGAGCGGCTTCGCTGTTCCTGTAGCCTGCATTCCGAGTGAGACGGCAGGGCGCTCAGAGGATCGGAGCGGGCCTTCGGGCTGGTGGCTTTTTGCAAGCACGAGGGGCGGGGTGGTTGCGCGCCGTGAAAGTATATATTTAATAGTCTATATTTATAGCCCCCCCCCCCCCCCCCCC
>JAJZDL010000089.1:0-705 GCA_021851465.1 Acidobacteriota bacterium | reverse complement strand
GGCGTTGGGGCTGGTGGTTTTTTTTGAAAAACGGGGGGGGGGTGTGTGGCGCCGCGCAAATAATATTTTTTTTATATTTTTTTTTATTCCCCCCCCCCCCCCCCCCCATCCCCCCCTCTTTCTGCATTTCGCGGGGTAAGACCAGTGTTTTCTATGGCTCCAGGGCAAAGTATAGAGGATAAAGATTTTGCGCGTAAGCCGATTGGATTCAGTGGATTGCGGGGTGGTGGCGGCGGCAAAGTATTCAATCGGTGTGGCTTACGGATAAAGTATTGGCAATAGAGGGCTTATGGTGGCGGGTCGCCATGGGCTTTTGGGGGCGATGATGCTCAGGCTTCGTGGCGGCCGAGGGTTATAGGGCGGGCCTTCAGCCCGCGGACGGTTTAGCGGCCTCCTGGGCCTTCGGCCCAGGCTAGGATAGGGCGCGCCGTTGGCGCTTTGCCTGGGCGGCTCGAGCAGGGCGCTTTGCCTGGGCGGGCTTGAGGATCATCGGTTGTCTATTGTCAACAGGTTACAGGGAATCTCCTTGTTCTCGATGTGTGTTGCGCGGTGCTTTCGGGCCGGGTGGTGCGATCGACTACGGTTCAATTTCGATCTACAGTTCTATTTTACCAAGTGGAGGGAAACTACTATGCCAACTTTTTGGGGATATTTTTGGGGTGGAAGTGGTTTGGTTTGTAATGGTTGATGGATTTTTGGGGCGGG
>JAJZDL010000088.1 GCA_021851465.1 Acidobacteriota bacterium | reverse complement strand
GAAGATGGTTCCGAGTGGCTTCATCGAGCGTAACGGCTGGGGCAACACGCATGACAGCTCTCCTCATCACAAGATGAGTCCTGCCACTTAATAGATGCCAATTGTGACGCACTACACTAGGCCTCAGCGGGCGACCAGTGGCAGAGCGGCGAGGCACGCCGCAGCCTGCGCGGCAAGGATCGTTGCTGTAAGCACAAGAAATAGCTTGCGGGTGCGCGCCTCCAGCGCGTCCGCGAAGACCCCTCCGATGAAGGTGAAGAGGAACGGAAGCGCCCAGAGCCATGGCGTGCTGACGGCCTGCGTAGTGACGATCGGTGTGAGCGCAAGAAACACCAGCAACGGCGCGGTGTTGCCGAAGTAGCGGCTGCGGCGCACGCCACAGTAGAGCAGTGCGGTTACGCACGCCGCAACGACAATGGGAAAGTTTGCCAGGCTGTCGACGAAGCTGCGCACACCCGCCAACGAAAACCAGAGCCGCGCCGAGCCTCCCATAAACACATAGCTGAACGCGTCCAGATGGAAGCCGTAGAACGCGAAGAGAATCATGGTTGCGCCAACGGCGGAGATGAGGAGAACCTGCATCACATGGCCCCGCCGTCTCTGGGCGAGGTAGAGCATGAAGAGCAGAGCGGCGAGGAAGCCGAAGAGGGCGGCCACCAGGTGCGCCGCCGCTGTGAGGCCCAGCGCAACGGTCAGCAGAGCGATGCGCGGGCGCCATCTGCGCTGCGGCCCCTGCATGGCGTGGGCGACCCCGATCGCGGTATACACCAGCCCGTAGAGTCCCCACATTGCGAGCACGTCGTTGTTGGGCGTCACCGCCATGCGAATGACGGTGGGGCAGAAGCAGTAGAGTCCGAGCGCGAGAAAGCCCCCCTCGTTGCCGTATAGCCTGCGCGTCACCCACCACAGGCCGCCGCCCAGCCACAGGGCGAAGAGCACGAACGGCATGTGGATGAGATAGACGACGCTGGTCAGCTCGTGGCGCGCCTCCCACGTGGTGCCGTTCAGCGACCCATCCGCATAGAGGCGGTTGGCGGGCGCGCGCAGGCGGTCTGCGGCGAGTAGAACAATCCGCTGCACGGTGAGCGGAAGTCCGGCGGCGCGGTAGGCGAAGGTGCCGTCGCCGTTGAGGTTGCCGCAGGTAGTAAAGTACCCCTCCAGCGCAGAGGGACGCTCCCACATCTCGCGGCCGCAGCGCGCAAAGCGGTAGTCGGCGGTGGAGAGTTCCTGGTGGCCGACGACCCAAAGGCACTCGGCAAGCAAGACGAGTAGAAGGAGCGCGGCCAGCCGCTGTGGCCGCCCGATGTGGATGCGCGGAAGGCTCATGCGGCAATGTCTGCTGGATCGGTCTTCATGCTCGTCTGCACTCGCTTCTGCGTAGCTGTGGGCGGGGCGTCACACATTGCATCCCCGCTTCGAGTGTATCGCGCTGGGCATGGAAGATTGAGATGGGGGATGCGCAGCGTTTTCTATAGACTGGAGAGTGCGCAAGTGGTCTGGGGCCCGAGAAGATGCGTCAACCCGCCCCTGCGCAGTCCCCAAATGTTTCGCTTGCTATGGCTTGGCTTTGAGCGTAGGATAGTATCAATCTATGAACCGGCTGCGAGAGTCGGCTACTGTGGAAGCGCCAGTCTCTTCCGATGGCGGTAACGATACACAGGATCACATGGATCCGGGTGGATATGATAGGCTCGGCGGGTTCCACTGAATTCAGACGTGCCGGAACGGTGCGCCGGATGATGGAATTGCAACAAAGTGCCCGATCGAAGAGAAGATAAGCCGCTATAGGCATGGGTGAAGGATTCTCTCATTGGCGATCGCGCTCGGCAGCTCCCGGTTGGTTTTGGCAATCCTGGGCTTTTGAAGGTTCCCGGCGACTTTGGCAAATCCGGCGGCGCACAGCGGCAGTTTGCATCGGCAGATATGAAGCTGGTCGCGGCTGATTGATGCAGTAAGACCGTAGTTCGAGTACAACTTGATACCGTTTCCACCGACGCTGCAAAACCGGTTTGCTTCCATCTCCGCGAAACATGCGGGGAGCGAGGCAACCTGCATGCGTGGGAATGAAACGCAAATCCCCAAACCGCAATAGGATGTGGAAACATGAGTTCAGAGCAGAATGTATCCGAGGTGCAGGTGCACCGGGATTCGCCGCCACCGCCCTCCCAGATGGCAGGCCACATGGATCAAAACAGCCCCACGCAGGACTCCGAGCACAATGCCCATCATGGCATGGGGCAGTCCAAGAGCAGCCGCCGCCGCCGCCGCAAGCGCAAGAACAAGTCGCCGGACGCAGGCCAGCAGAGTGCCCAGTACGGCGCGCGGAGTGCCCCCGGCCAGTTCGTCGGAGACCTGCAGGCCGGCGAGCAGACCCAGGGATTCGTCTCCCAGGGCCAGCAGCCGCAGAGCTTCCAGGCCGGAGCGGCGCAGGCGCAGGCCAGTGTCGGCCCATCCACCAAGCGCTGGAAGAAGAAGTTCCGCGACCGCGACCGTAAGCGCGCGCCGGAGAACCCAGGCAACCAGGCCAACGCAGGCGGTTTCAGCAATGGCAATGGCGCGGGCTACCGCGACGCCAACAGCCATCAGCCGGGCAACGGCGGCGGCTTCAAGCGCAAGGGAAAACAGCAGCGCGGCCCGCGCAGCTTCGTCGGCCCCATGGACCACAGCTATCGCGCCGTCAACGGCAACTTCGCCGATGCGCCGCCCTCCACCATCGAGGCGCAGGGAAACTACCAGGGCAGGGGCGGTGGAGCGCGCAGCTATGTCGGCGATTCGCAGCCCATCGACTACTCCATCGGCCGCCCCATCCCCATCGCCGAAGACGCGCCAACCAAAATCTTCTTCTTTATCGAAGACCTCTTCTTCAACGCCAAGATCACCGAGACCGCGCGCAAACTCGGCGTCAAGGTCGCCTTCATCAAAAATGAAAAAGAGGCCATCGCCGAGCTGACAGGCAGCGAGGAGGCAGACCGCCCAGGCCTGATCGTCTTCGACCTGAACAACGCCAACGCCAAGCCGCTGACGCTCATCCCCAAGCTAAAAGCAAAACTGAAGAAGAGCACCTCCATCGTCGGCTTCCTCTCCCACCTCCAGGGCGAGCTCCGCGCCAAGGCCGTCGAGGCCGGGTGCGACACCGTCATGCCCCGCTCCGCCTTCTCGCAGAACCTGCCCAACCTCCTCCGCAGATACGGCCACCAGGAAGAGGAAGAAGACAACTTCAACCAGTAACGATTATTGATAAGTGGTAAGAACCTGTCCAGAAACAGTTCTTCTCATCGAAAATTTACGAATTGTCATTAATGTACGAATTGTCATTCTCACCCTGAGCTTGTCGAAGGGGAAGAATCCCCGTATTTCGTCGTTGCTTGTCTCCTCGTTGAGCGCTGATCCTATAGTTTTTGGACAGCTTCTAAGCGGCGGCAACCTCCGGATGGCGAAATAGGCAGCCGGAACAGCGCAGACGGCGCGCCCGATCGGTAGACTTGGAAATTGCGTTGCCATTCCAGCCTGCAAGAGTGCCGACAGGCACATCTTCTACTCGACGCATTGCCCGCGGAGAAAATTCCGGCCCTGCACAGCCTCCTGGCGAGGGAGAACTCAACTATCGCTCGCCGAGGAAAGTTAGATTGCCTTGCGCGTCCTGAAGAACATCTACCATGGCATAGCCAGGCTGCATCAGCACTGTGTATGCCGAAGTTCCTGCGATTTCCGAGGCTATCGCGAACGGGCGGGGCATGGTGTCTCCCTGAACGCGTGTGCCGACCAGAAGAAAACTGTCGCTGAGATCCGACCCGCCGATTGCCGTGACGATATAACCCTGAGCGGCCAGATTGGCAGCAACAGTGGCAGCAGTCTCAAGGGAAGCAGTGGCGACCTGAGTCTCATATATCGTCGAGGTATCGCTTTGCCAGCCGTAGGAGAGATAGACGACCTGACCCGCATTGTAGGAGACGGCGGTGATGACTCTGCTGTTCGCTCCCTCCTGCGTGGCCGCTGCCTGAAAGTCCGCGGGGGCAACGGTTTGCTTTGACATGTCAAAGCCACTCACCTGACTGGATTGGATCCACGATGCCGCAAAAAGATCGTCGGCAGACTCCAAGTCGAGCGAGGTAACGACAGAGTTGGAAGAATTGAACGGGTTGCTCCCGCCAAAAAAGGTGTTGCTCTGCAAGAGTGCTTCAAAGTTGGTGAAGAAATCGCCGGCATATCCAGTGGACAGGCCAAGGGCAATCAGATTGTCGGGAGATCAAACTGTTCATAGCGCCAGAAGCAGCCATCGCCCAAGGGATCCACTCCTGGAGGTTCACAGCTAATGGTAGACATGAAAAGAGGACTGCCCATGCTGAGGCCAAAATCGGCTCGTCCTCGTGATGGGATATTCGAGGCAAGTCCAGTAGGGCCATAACCATTGACAGTGGAGGCGCCATCCACCTGCTGAAAGCGCAGATCGCCTGCCTTCGGCGCTCTCGCGGTCACAGTGAGCGTGGCCGGGGTGCTCGTGACCGACCCGAGAGAATTGCTGATAGTGACCGAAAAGGTGAAACCCGTGTCCGTGAATGCCGTTGGCGGAGTGGTGTAGGTGGCGCTCGTCGCGCCCTGGATTGGCGTGCCGTTCTCGTCCCACTGATAGTTGAGTGGAGAGCCGGAAGCCGAAACCGAGTACGTTGCCGGCAGTCCCATGGGCACACTCTGATCCGCGGGTTGATTGCGAATCGCCGGAGCGACAGGCGGGCCGTATGGATCGGCAGGGGAAGGGCCATATTTGTCGGCACACCCGACCAAAAAACATAGAAATAGCGTCGCCACTACAGGCTGCGGCAACGCATTGTCAAACAACCGGCATTGCAAACGACTCCCCATAGCACTCTCAACGCTCGTCATCACTTGTTATACATCGCTGGACACCGTGTGCCGACTGCAAGCCATCTTTGGCCCGCTCCGCGCACGCCGCATGGACTGCGAGCAGTTGTTCCAGCAGGCCCTTCAGCTTGTCCAGGCGCAGCGCGTTGGCACCGTCCGACTTGGCGTTGGCCGGATCGTCGTGGACCTCCAGGAACACACCGTCAACGCCCGCAGCCACAGCGGCGCGCGCCAGCACCGGGATAAACTCCGGCTGCCCGCCGCTCACCCCGTTCGCCGCCGAGGGCGTCTGCACCGAATGCGTGCCGTCGAAGACGACCGGAGCATACCGCCGCATGATCGGCAGCGCGCGCATATCGACCACCAGGTTGTTGTAGCCGAAGCTGGAGCCGCGTTCAGTCAGGAAGACCCGTGCTGGCCTGCCGTTGTTCATCGTGGCAACCGAGTCGCGCACCTTCAGCACCGCGTGCTGCATGTCCAGCGGCGCCACAAACTGTCCCTTCTTCACATTGATGGCCCGGCCCGTGTGCGCCGCGGCGATCAGCAGATCGGTCTGGCGGCAGAGAAACGCAGGAATCTGCAGCACCGCCTCCACATCGCCCAGCGCCTTTGAGAGCCGCAGGCAGTCCTCCGGCGTATGCACGTCCGTCAGGACCGGCAGGCCATTGCTCTGCGCGATCACACGCAGAATCCGTGCGCCTTCGATCAGTCCCGGCCCGCGAAAGCTCCGGATGCTGGTGCGGTTCGCCTTGTCGTAGCTGGCCTTGAAGATGTATGGAATATGCAGGTCCGCGGCGGTCCGCTGGATCGCATCGGCCATCGTGCGCGCGTGCGTCTCGGACTCAATCACGCATGGCCCGGCGACCAGAAAGATCTGGCCGCGACCGACGGGAACGGGACCGATATCGAAGGAATGGTTCACGAGGACTATTCTATGCACCTTAAGCGGTCAGTGGGTATGGATGCCCCGCCCGGACGCGTCCTTCGCGCCAAAGGAGGGGAAAACCCACAGACTCTCTACCGCACGGTCAGCAGCTTCGTCTCGTACGGCTTCAGGTCGAGCTTCACCGTGACCGCGCCCTTGCCCGCCGTCGCCGCAACCTGCGACACCGTGCCGGTCGCCGGGTTCCACGCCTCGACGGTCTTGCCTGCGGCGCGCAGCGTAATGGTATGCGTGCTGGCCTGCGCTCCCTCGTTGAAGAAGAAGTAAACGTTCGCGTCCTGTAGCCGCCGTGTCATCACCTTCAACGCGGGATCGGGTGCATCGAGCGAGACCTCGCGCGTGCCGATGACCGTGTTGAGCGCCGTCTCGATCGCCGCTGGAACAACCTGCGGGGATGGCGGCTCCGCGGGAGCTTGTGCCGGCGGAGTTGGCGTCGGAGGAAGTTGCGCCGATGTCTCCACCGTCGCCCACGCAAAGTCCGTGGGAGTCGCCGCGCGCGCGTTCAGCATCGTCTTGCCCGAGATCAGCGAAGGAGTACGCCCTAGAAACAGGACCCTGCCGCCGCCGTGCGCAAACGCTCGCAACCGCGTCAATTCAACTTGAGAGAGGACCGATGCCGACGGAATGACGACCGTCCGGTACCGGTTTCCGCTCATGGATTCGAGGGACCCAGGCCCGGCCTTCAGGTCTTCGGCCAGCGCGTCCTGGTTGACGATGTCGAAGTCGATCTGCCGTTCCCCGAGCATTCGCTCGGTCGAGACGAAGGCGGTGTCCGCAGCCGCATCGTTGAGCCACATCGAACTCGACGGAATATACAGCGCGACCGTCGCCGCCGGGCGCCCCATGCTCATCGCGTAGCTCAGCCGCCGCACATAGTCCATCAGCGCGGGCCACGCCGGGTCGCGCATCAGCGCCGAAGGGCCTCCGCGCGGACGCATCGGCGCTGCCGCTGTCGCCCCGGCCGGAGCAGCCTCCGATGCGGACGACGCAGCAGCCGGCGCGGAGGCCGCGGCAGACGGAGCGGGTGCGCTCGCCGAATAGAACATCGTCTCAATCAGGTTCACGCCGCGCACCATCTCCTCGTTCAGGATGTAGCGTGCCATCGTCACATCCGGGGCGGGCCGGTACGCCGCGAAGGTCTCCGTGAACGCGCGCGGATGCCCGTACACATGCGCCGCGCTCGATGCCAGTCGAGGATAATCCGACACCGTGTCCGTCCATATCTGGTGCCAGATGGCGTCGATGCCGGGGACCTCGACGTACTTCATGTCGCGTTCGAAGTCGCCCTCGGAGCGCGTGAGTTCCATCTCCATCTCTTCATGGTTCAGGTGGACCTGGTACTCGACGCCATGCGCCGCGCACCACAGCCCCTGCGGCTTGAAGAAGCCGTCGCGGAACATCTGCGAGAAGACATCGTAGTAGTCCGCCTTCGCGCGCAACTCGGCATCCGTCAGCTTGGCCGGGGGTGGAGGAGCAGGCTGTCCCGGCCTCGGGCGTCCACCTCCGCCCTGCGCCAGAAGCATCGCGCCCAGGTACGGACGGATGTCGTAGCCCTTCACCTGTTGGAAGGTATCGAAGAACTTCGTCGTCCAAGGCAGTCCGGCGATCGAGTAGTCCGGCTCGTCGCCGCGGAAGCCGAGAATCGTGTTGCCGAAGAGCTCCGGCATGGCTTTGTAGTAGCCATTGTGGGTGGCCTCCAGATACGCCGCCGTCGCCTCCGGGTTCATATAGTCTTCAAGCGAGTTCGACGCGTCCTTCGCGTGTGTCGGATTGGCGTCGCTGCGCGTCGGCGACGTGCGGAAGACGTGCTCCACAACCATCACCGTCCACTCGCCGCTTGCCGGGGCTGTCCACGATAGATGCCCTCCGTCCGATGAGAGCGAGACTGGCACCGGCACACGCTCACCGGCGTCGCCGACAGCAACGGCCGCGACGGCATCGGGGCCAACCGCCTGGTTCAGCGTCTCGCCGGCCTTCACCGGGAACCGCTGCGAGATGCTGAGCGCCTGCATGCGCAGTTCGGGCTTCTCCCTGGTGAACATCCCGCCCGCAAATCCACTGGGATAGCCGATCTCATCGACGATCCAGACCTTCATGTCGCGCTTCCTGGCCTCTTCGACGAACTGCTTGAAGAACGCAAAGTACTCCGGCGAGAGGTATGCCTGCTTCATGCCACCGCCCGCCTGCGCCGCCACCGCATGGAAGCCAAGGCCCTTCATCGTGTCGAGGTCGTGCGCCAGGCTCTCGATGGTCACAGCGCCATTCATCCCGAAGTAGGGCTCCGGCCCGTACTCGGACGGCGGATTGATCCAGCCCTTCGCGACCTCGGCCGCTGTCGGCATCTGCACCCTCTGCCAGTTGTGCTGTGCAAGGGTCGTCGAATGCGGCCCACCGGACGGCTGCGCAAAGCAGCGTGGCGCAAGCAGGGCCAGCGCGCCTGCAAGCACTGCGCCGGCACATGCGACGATTGTGTGCCGATGGCAGCTTGCGGTGCGGTTAGTGCGATCGGCCTGCATTGAAAAGATGTTCTTCATCGGTAGCTCCTCGTCGCGACATGCGGCAAGGATTCCTTGCCGCCAAAGCCCAAGTTCGTGCCTGTTGGCAGGCCCGTTGCAAACCCGCTCCGGCCCGGCTCCGGCGAACTTGCTCGTCGCATCCAGGTTCTCCCAGCGTGAATGGGCCGCTCAATCCAGGCAGAAGCGTTATACATCGCCAGAACAACGTTTGGGAACGTCCCCCATGGAATGCCTCCGCCGCACGGCTACGCGCTGCATGGACAGCGCTAGGCCTTTGACCGATTGGCTTTGTACCAAACTTGGGTGCCCCAGGTCTCGATTTTGAGACCTGGGAACCACGGCCCCGACGAAACGAATTCATGCGGTCAGAGCGCTCGTGCGCGCCTGGACTTACACTGGAGTTAGGGCCACTCTCGCCAAATGACATCGCATCCCAAATCCCCCACGCCCCACGCCCCACTGCACCTGCTTGGGCTGGCATGCGCCATCGGCGTCTCGACCATCTACTTCAACCAGCCGCTGCTGGTCGAGATGGGCAGGACCTACGGAGCGCCCGCCGGCCGCGTGATGTTCGTCTCCGGCGCGACGCAGGTCGGCTACGCTCTGGGCCTGCTCTTCTTCGTCCCGCTGGGCGATCTGCTGGAGCGCCGTGCCCTGATGATGCGCATGTACGCCGCCGTCATCGTGGCGCTGCTGCTGGTCGCCATTGCGCCCTCGCTCGACTGGCTTATCGCGGGCAGCGTCGTGTTGGGAATGGCGGCCTCGGTCACGCACGTTGTGGTGCCCATCGCGCCGGACATGGTCTCCAACCGGGCGCGCGGGCGCGCCATCGGAACCGTGATGATGGGCCTTCTTCTGGGCATCCTGCTGGCGCGCACCTTCGCCGGATGGGTCAGCCGCATTCCAGCGCTCTTCCTCCATGCTCCGCGCCTCTTTCCCGCAGGGGCCTTCTGGGTCGCAGATGGCTGGCGATACGTCTTTGTGCTTGCTGCGCTGGCCGATGCGGCATTTCTTTTTTTTCTTGGCCGAGCGATGCCGCGCCTGCCGCCCAGGCAGCACCTTCGCTACGCGGACGCCATGCGTTCCCTCTGGACCCTCTTCCGGACGCAGCCGCTCCTGCGCGAGTCCAGCCTCATCGGCGCGCTCATCTTTGCCTCCTTCAGTTGCTTCTGGACGACGCTGGCATTCCTCCTCAGCAGCCGTTACGGCCTGGGCGCGGGCGTAGCGGGCAGCTTCGGCCTGGTCGGTGCGGCAGGCGCGATGGTCGCCCCGGTCGCGGGCAAGCTGGCCGACAACCGCGGCACGCGATGGGTGCTCACCGCCGCAATCGCGCTGCTTGCCTTCTCCTACCTGCTCCTGTGGGCGGGCGTGGCCTTCAGCCTCCCGTTTTCGCTGCACATCGCCCTTCTGGTGGTCGGCGTCATCCTCCTGGACATGGGCGCGCAACTCGCGCAGGTCGCCAACCAGACCCGCATCTTCGGCCTGGTGCCCTCCGCGCGCAGCCGCTTGAACACCGTCTACATGACCCTCTACTTCGCAGGTGCCGCATCCGGCTCCGCGCTTGCCACCGTGGCCTGGGGCCGCTGGCGTTGGAACGGCGTAAGCCTCCTTGCGTTGGCGCTGGTCTCCCTGGCGGGCCTGCGCCACGCGCTCGGCACGCGCACACGCGAGCCATTCAACCCCGATTCGCGCAGCGACCGCTCCGCCCTCGACAGTGTGCTGGAGATCTAAAGAGGGCCGAAACACGTTCATCGAACCGCTCGGCGAACCCTCAGGCTGCCGTAGGCCCTGCTCGTCGCCATGCCGATACGACAGCCTCAGTTCACAAACCGTCGCATTCGGATGTTCATCACGATGCCCAGCGCCAGAAACGTGAACAGGATCGACGATCCGCCATAGCTCATCAGCGGCAGCGGAATGCCCGTCACCGGCATCAACCCCACCACCATCCCGATATTCACCACAATCTGGAAGAGCAGCACGGCCACTACACCCATCACGATCAGCGCGCCAGGCACGTCGGATGCCTGCTGCGCGTTCTCGATCAGACGCATCAGGATCAGGAAGTACAGCAGCAATATCCCCATGCCGCCCACAAAGCCGTGCTCCTCGCAGAAGGCGGCGAAGATGAAGTCCGTGTAAGGAATGGGAAGAAAATCCCCTTGCGTCTGCGTTCCCTGATTGGTTCCCTTGCCCCACAGCCCCCCCGCCCCGACCGCAATCTTCGATTGCAGAATCTGGTATCCGGCCCCGCGCGGGTCGCTGCCCGGATCGAGGAAGCTGGTCAGCCGCGCCATCTGGTAGGGCTTCAGGCGCTTGCCGCTCATCCACGCCCCGCCTGCCAACATCGTGAACGCCAGCAGCAGGACCGCAACCTGCTTCACCCGAATCCCACCCAGAAACAGTCCGGCCACGAGGATTGGAAAGTAGGTGAGCGCTGTCCCCAGATCCGGCTGCACCAACACCAGCGCCATCGGCACACACACCAGCGCGAAGGCCTTGCCAATCTCGATCCAGCTCAGCCCGCGCCCGGCTGTCCCCCAGAAATACCGTGCGATCGCCACAATCAGCACCAGCTTGACCCACTCCGACGGCTGAAAATGCACGCCCCCGCCCAGATTGATCCAGCGCCGCCCGCCCATCACCTTGGTCCCCACCAGCTTGACCGCCACCAGCGACAGAATCCCAATCGCATACGCCCACGGCGCGATCGCCACCAGCCGGTGGTAGTCGACCCGTGCGATAAGAAGCATCAGGCCGAAACCGATCAGCAGGAATCCGACCTGT
>JAJZDL010000087.1 GCA_021851465.1 Acidobacteriota bacterium | reverse complement strand
AGATGTTGTGCGGCGCCGCGATGCGGCTGCGCGGAAGCGCATCGCGCGGCAGATTGCGATTCTACTGTCTACCCATTCGCCAGCCCCGCGGCGGGCAGGCACGCGAACCGTCAACTTCTGGAACACGGCTTTACGCGATTAGTTTTTGTACAGACGGCATTGGGAGAGTTTTTGCACAATTGCCTTGAACAATTGAACTGAGCCGCAGCACACAGAGATATATATCATGCCTTTGTCCGCACCTGGCGGACTGCGGCGGCTTCGCGCATCCGCGCTCCCGCGGTCCGGCTTCAACTACACTCATAGACTGCGAGCCAGAGAGAGGTGTGACATGGCGGATGATTTCGCACAACTCGTGAAGCAGCAGGCCGACATTGTGCGGATAGTGGGCGAGTACCTGAAGCTGCGCAAGACCGGCGCGCAGAACTACACCGGGCTGTGCCCTTTTCACAAGGAGAAGACCGGCTCTTTCAGCGTGAACGCGACGCACGGTTACTACTACTGTTTCGGCTGCCACGAGAAGGGCGACGTCTTCAACTTTGTGATGAAGATGGAGGGGCTGAGCTTCCCGGAGGCCGTCCGGGCGGTGGCGACGAAGGCCGGGATTGCGCTGCCCAAGCGCGAGTTCGGCTCGGCGGAGGAGGAGCGCGCGTACGGGGAGCAGGCCGGGCTGCGGCGGCAGTTGATCGACCTGCACGAGGCGGCGACGCAGTACTTCGAGGCGCAGTTGAAGGCCCCCGAGGCAGCACGGGCGCGCGAGTACCTGGCCGGGCGCGGCGTTTTGGCGGAGACGATCAGGACCTATCGCATCGGCTATGCGCCGGACGACTATAACCGGATGCGCGAGGCACTGAAGCCGCGCTTCTCCGAGGAGGCGATGCGGGCCAGCGGGCTGTTCTCCTCGAAGGACAAGAGCGACGACGGCCTGCCGACGGGCGAACTCTACGCGCGCTTCCGCAAGCGGATCCTGTTTCCCATCGCCAACGAGGGCGGCAAGGTGATCGCGTTCACCGCGCGCGCTCTGGATGCGACCGACGAGAAGGGCCGCGAGGTGGCGAAGTACCTGAACTCGCCGGAGACCGCGCTCTACACCAAGGGCAACGTCCTGTTCAATCTGGACAAGGCGAAGAGCGAGATGCGCAAGAACGACTTCGCCGTGTTGGTGGAGGGGCAGATGGATTGCATCTCGGTCTACATGGCGGGAATCCACAACGTCGTCGCCACCTCGGGCACGGCGTTTACCGAGACGCAGGTGCGGCTGCTGGGCCGCTTCACCAAACGCGTCATCGTCAACTTCGACCCGGACACGGCGGGCGCGACGGCGGCGGAGAAGTCCATTGCACTGCTGACGGAGGGGGACTTCGATGTGAAGCTGGTGACGCTGGAAGGCGGACTCGACCCCGATCGCTTTGTGCGCGAGCGCGGAATCCAGGCGTACGGGGCGGCGCTGCGCGCGGCCAAGAGGCACTCGGAGTATCTGATCGAGCGGGCGCAGCAGCTCTTCGCCGGGCACAGCGCAGAGGCCAAGGTAGCGGCGATGAATTTTTTGCTGCCGCACATCCGGCAGACGACGCACCCGATCAAGCGTGCCCAGTTCGCCGAAGATGCAGCGAACAAGCTGGGGATCGACTCCGCGCTGCTGCGGCAGGAGCTGAAGCAGGCGGCGGCGCAGCGCATGGCAAGCGTTCCGGCGCAGCGTGCGGAGCCGATGACGGAGACGGAGCGGGTCCTGCTGCGCGCGCTGGTGCTGCCGGAGGGCGATCCAGCGCGTGCGCTTGCGGCGCGTGCACTGGCGGAGAATGCGGCGTGGACCGCCGACCTCGCCACGGCCGACCTGCTGGATGCGCTGGCCAACGCGCCCGCGCCGCCGAACCCGCTGGATGCGGCGGCGACCGATGAGGCGCGCGGGCACCTTGCGCGCGCGCTCGACTACTCGCCCCGGGCCAGCGATCCGCCGCTCGCAGAGCAGGTCGTCGGCGCCCTCTACACGCTGGAACACAGCCGCCTGGAGCGGCGCCAGCGCGAGCTGCGCAGCCAGATTGCCGAGGCCGACCGGCGCGGCGACCAGGCCATGCTCACGCAGTTGATCGCCGAAAAGCTCGATGTAGACCGCAAGATCCGCAACCACTGAAATTCGTTCACTGTTACTGCAATGCAGCAAAGGGTTGTCATACTGTAGGCAGCGAAGGCCCTCTGAATTTCGTCGGGACCTGCCTGCGCGTCGCCTTCGGACACCGCTATTTTTAAATCAGCTACTGTGTAGAGTGCGGGACTGGAAGAAATGCTTATAGCCATCCGCAACGGATCGAGCCTCGATGGATAGTGGCACCAAAAAACGGCTGGTGTGGAGCTTCCTCTCGAACACGGTGGGGCGGCTCTCGCAGACGGCGATCCAGTTCATTCAGGTCCCGGTGTTTCTGCACTACTGGAACATGCCGCTCTACGGCGAGTGGCTGGTGCTGAACTCTGTCCCCACCTATCTTGCGTTCAGCAACTCCGGCTTCGGCACGGTGGCTGGCAACAAGATGACGATGATGGTGGCCGGGGGCGACCGCGACGGCGCGCTGCGCGTCTTTCAGAGCTGCTGGTGGCTGATCGTGGCCATGTGCATGGCGGTTACGGTCCTGCTCAGCGGCGCGCTCTACTATCTGCCGGCGGCGCGCTTGTTGAAGACCGGCCTCATCGGCGAGGCCGACACCAAGTGGATCGTCTTCTATCTGGCTGTCTCCGTTCTGCTGGCGCAGCTTGAGATGCTGTTGCAGTCGGCGTACCGCTCCATTGGCCGCTACCCGTACGGCTCGCTGGTGAAGAGCGCGATGGCGCTGGCTGCCTTCAGTTGCACCATGCTGTCGGTGGCGCTGGGCCATGGTGCACGCGCGACCGCGCTGGTGTACGCCGCGGCAAGCATAGTGGGGACGGTCTTTCTCGCCCTTCTGGTGAAGCACGACATTCCCTGGATCGAGTTTGGCTGGAGGCACATGCGCTTGAGCGAGGTGCGCGCGCTGGCGCGGCCCGCCGTCGCCTTCATGGCTTTTCCGTTGGGCAACGCGCTCAACCTGCAGGGGACGCTGCTGGCCGTCTCCTATGCGCTGGGCCCGGTGAGCGTGGTCGTCTTCTCGACGGCAAGGACGGTGTCGCGCGGCGCTCTGCAGATGGTGCAGATGGTCAACAGCACCTTCGAGCCGGAGCTGACGCTCTCATTCGGCGCGGGCAAGCTGGACACCACCCGCACGCTGCACCGCCGCGCCTGCCAGCTTGCGCTGCTGATCGCGGTGGTGGTGGTCGGCGGCGTGATGACGGTGGGGCCGTACTTTCTGCACCACTGGACGGGGGGGCACGTTCCGCCCAGTCGCGGACTGCTGAGTATTTTGCTGCTGGTGGTTGTGGTCTACTCGCTGTGGTCGACCAGCGCCACGCTTCTGACCTCGACGAACCAACACCAGAGGATGGCTGCGATCTACCTGGCGGCGACCAGCCTGACCTGCGTCGCGTGCTACTATTTGGCGCGCTGGGAGGGGCTGTACGGCGCTGCGGCGGCGCTGCTGATCTCGGAGCTGGCCATGAACTTCTATGTGCTGCCGGAGTCGCTGCGCGTCGCGCACGATTCGATTTCCGCCTTTATGGCGAGCCTGCTGCATTACCCGTCATCGCTGCGGCCCAGGGTGCTGCTGGCGCGTCTGCGAGGCGGCAGGCCCTGGCTCGACGCAGAATAACGACGCCACTCGGCGAATCTTTTTTCTGCAAAAGTTATCCAACGAGTGTGCTATTCTAGTGTTCGCTGGGGACGTGCGCCTATGAATGCCCGGATCTGCCTGACGGCGATCGGGCTTGCCACCGCGGTCTATACCGCATCCAATCCCCTGCAACCCCGCAACAACCCAGGGAAATGTCCGTCCGTCTACAGGACAAGCCCATAAAATTTTCTCCGCAGGAGCGCGCACTGCCGTGGCTGACGAAACCGAAAAGGTTGACAAGTACGAAGACGATTTAGAGAAGCTCATCGACACCGGAAAAGAGAAGGGCTACCTGACCTTCGGCGAGGTCAACGACCTGCTGCCGGGTGAGATCACGTCGCCCGACGAACTCGACGACCTGATGACCACCATCAACACGCAGGGCATCGATGTGCTCTCCGGCGACGGGCGCATGGGCGCGGACCGCGACAAGTACGAGCCGGAGGCGGGCGAAGAGTCCGACGACGTGGAGCTCGACCTCTCGCCCGGCACTCTGGAGAAGACCAACGACCCCGTGCGCATGTACCTGCGCGAGATGGGCACCGTGCCTCTGCTGACACGCGAGGGCGAGGTCGAGATCGCCAAGCGCATCGAGCGTGGGCAGAACCGCGTGATGAAGGCCATCTCGCGCTCGCCGATCGTCATCCACGAGATCGTCGGCCTAGGCGAGGACCTGCGCCGCGGCGTACGCAACATCAAGGAGGTCGTCACCTTCGACGAGGAGGAGCTGACCGAAGAGATCCTGCAGGCCCGCGTGAAGGCCACGGTCAGCCGCATCGACGTCATCGTGAAGCACCAGAAGAAGGCGCAGGCGCTTTCCGAGAAGGCCGCCGCGCACAGCGGCAAGGAGACAAAGGCCAAGGCGCGCGAGTTGCGCAAGACGCGCTGGCTGCTGGGCCGCGAGCAGGTCTATATCAACCGGATCATTCGCGAGTTCAAGTACACCAACTCGGAAAAGAAGCGGTTGCTGGACAAGGTCAACAAGACAGTGGACGCGATGCGCACGCTGGAGCGGCAGATCAAGTCTCTGGAGGCCAAGCATGAGGCGTCCAGGTCCGAGGAGCTGCGCAAGGAGTACCGCCGCCAACAGAAGAACTGCCGCATCGACCTGGAGCGCATCGAGCACGACGCCGGCACATCGATTGTGGATCTGAAGCGCACCCAGCGCGAGATGATCCAGGGCGACATGGATGCGGAGCGCGCCAAGCGCGAGCTGATCGAGGCCAACCTGCGCCTGGTTGTCTCCATTGCAAAGAAGTACACCAACCGCGGCCTCCAGTTTCTGGATTTGATCCAGGAGGGCAACATCGGCCTGATGAAGGCGGTCGACAAGTTCGAGTACCGCCGCGGGTACAAGTTCTCTACCTACGCGACGTGGTGGATCCGGCAGGCGATTACGCGCGCGATTGCAGACCAGGCGCGGACGATCCGCATCCCCGTGCATATGATCGAGACCATCAACAAGCTCATCCGCACCTCTCGCCAACTGGTTCAGGAGCTGGGCCGCGAGGCGTCGTCGGAGGAGATCGCCAAGCGGATGGACATCCCGGTGGCCAAGGTGCGCAAGGTCCTCAAGATCGCGCAGGAGCCCATCTCACTGGAAACGCCGATCGGCGAAGAGGAGGACTCGCACCTTGGGGACTTCATCGAAGACCGCATGGCCGTCTCGCCCTCCGATGCAGTGATCGCGGTCAACCTGAAGGAGTACACCTCTCAGGTGCTGCGCACGTTGACGCCGCGCGAGGAGCGCGTCATCAAGATGCGCTTCGGCCTCGAAGACGGCTCCGAGCACACCCTCGAAGAGGTTGGCCAGAGCTTCCAGGTCACCCGCGAGCGCATCCGCCAGATCGAGGCCAAGGCCCTGCGCAAGCTGCGCCACCCCAGCCGCAGCCGCAAGCTCAAGGCCTTCGTCGATGGCGTCCGGGACATTTAAGCGGCCTGGTCGGACCGCGCGCACCGCAAACCATCGAAGGCCCCATATCTGGACATTTGAGATGTGGGGCTTTTGCTGGATACCCCTTGCGCTCATATTCGCATGGGCTTGCTCGCGCCCTCTGCGATAATCAGACCCATGCAAGGAGCACCGCAGGAGAGGCCGGGCGATTCGCTGGAGGATGGCTGCGAGGCGTCTGCCCTGCGCAGGCTGCTGCGCCGTTTTTTCCCGTTCTATTGCGTGCTGGCGGCGCTGGTCGCCTTCGGCTACGCGCTCTACGACAGCTATCAGATCGACGGCGACGCGGTGGCCTACATGGACATCGGCGACAACCTGCGCGCGCACCACTGGGCCGGGATCGTCAACGGATACTGGCACCCCATGTACCCGGCGTTTCTCTCGTTCGGCCACATTCTCTTTCGCGCGACTCTGGCCACCGAGTTGCGCGCGTACTACTTCGTCAACCTCGGGATTTTTCTGGTGGGAATGCTCTCCATCGTCTGCTTCACCGACGCGATCGTCCGGTTGCGCACCGCGCTTAGCGTTGCGATGCCCGACGGGCGGGCAATGCGGCAATGCGACTATCTGCTGGATCGCACGACGATGCGCTACCTTGGCCTTGCGCTTCTGGCCATTGCCAGCCAGCGCGAGCTTTCGCTGGGCAAGGTCCGCCCCGACGCACTGCTGCAGGCGTTCCTGCTCTTCGCGCTCAGCGCCCTGCTTGCGCATTTCGCCACAGGCCGCTTGCGCTATGCTGCGCTGATGGGCGCGGCCCTGGGATGCGCGTACCTTACCAAGTCGTTTGCGTTTCCGTTCGCGTTTCTCTGCATCATCGCGCTGGTGTTGTTCCGCTGGATTTGGCTGCGGCACAGGCCTGCGCGCATCCTTCCCGCGGTACTGGTCTCCTTCGCCTGTTTTGCGGCTGTGGCCGGGCCGTACGTCGCCGCGCTCTCGCTCCAGAGACACCGCTTCGACTTCGGCGACTCCGGCGCGCTCAACTACGCGTGGTACGTTGGCGGCACGGAGAAGATGCACTTGCAGCCATACATGACCGGCCAGTTCGGATCGGCGGAGGTCCACCTGAAGCACCCCGAGCGCGCGCTGCTGCGCACGCCGCTGGTCCTCAGCTACGCCGCGATGCCCTACGGCACCTATCCGGACTGGTTCGACACCACCTACTGGAACGAGCAGGTCAAGCCACACTTCAGCCTGCGCCAAGACCTGCCGCGCTTCCTGCGCGACTGCGTTCTGGCGGTGCGCTATCTCTTCAACCATCCCGAGGGAATGCTTCTGCTGGCGCTTCTGCTTCTGCTGGGCGCGCGCCTTGCCCTGCGCTGGAGGCCGCGCGACCCAAACGCCAACGCCTTCTGGATCGTTCCGGTCCTGCTTGGCGCCGCCATCTGGGGCATCTATGCGCTTGTCAACACGGAGGAGCGCTACGTCACGGTCGCGTATCTGAGCATCGTTCTTACGCTCTTCGCCACGCTGCGGCTGACGCGCGCGCCGAGTGCCGTGAACCCATCGGCGGCCAACTCTGCGGCGGCAGACCTTCGCTATGCTGCCTCCGCTCTGGTGCTTCTGCTTGCGTTGCTGGCCATCGGCGAGGGTGCGCGCACGGTCTTTGAAGACCGGCGGCAGCTCTCGCTACTGCACTCTCGCGGCGGCTGGTACTCGCCGACCATGGTCGATGTTGCCGGCGGCCTCGCATCGCTTGGCGTGCGCCCCGGCGACTCCGTCGCGTGCATCGGCCCCGGCGCCTGCCTTGTCGATCATTACTGGGCGCGGCTGGCCGGCGTGCGCATTCTGACGGAGATCTACGATCCCGCAACGCCCGTTCCGCAGTTTCTCTCCGCGCTTCCCAACCGCGACCAGGCCATCGCGGTTGTGCGCGCGCAGGGCGCCAAGGTTCTGGTCGGCGAGTTTGGCAACTTTCGTGTCAGCGACACGGACCCAGCCCTCGGCGACTGGAAACAACTCGGCGATACCGACTTCTATGCGCTTCCGCTGAACTAAGTTTGCTACCATCACCCCATGTCCGATCTCGACCTCACGATCCTGATGCCGTGCCTGAATGAGGCCGAGACATTGGCCTTCTGCGTGCGCCAGGCGGTTGCGGCGATCCACTCCAGCGGCGTGAGCGGTGAGGTTGTGGTTGCCGACAACGGCTCGACCGATGGCTCACAGCGCATTGCCGTGGAGGCGGGCGCGCGCGTCGTCGAGGTCGCCACGCGCGGCTATGGCGCGGCCCTGATTGCGGGCATCGAGGCCGCGCGCGGCAAGTATGTGATGATGGCCGACGCCGACGCCAGCTACCACTTCGAGCACCTGCCGCGCTTTCTGCCGCGCCTGGACGAGGGCTACGACCTGGTGATGGGCAACCGCTTCGCCGGCGGCATCGAGAGCGGGGCCATGCCGCCGCTGCACCGCTATCTCGGCAACCCAGTGCTGTCCGCTGTCGGGCGCATCTTCTTCTCGATCCCGGTGCGCGACTTTCACTGCGGGCTGCGCGCCTTCCGCCGCGACTCCATCCTGGCGCTGCACCTGCGCACCACCGGCATGGAGTTCGCCTCGGAGATGGTGGTCAAATCCTCGCTTGCCGGCCTGCGCATGACCGAGGTGCCGACGACGCTCTCGCCCGATGGCCGCAGCCGCCCGCCGCACCTTCGCTCCTGGCGCGACGGCTGGCGACACCTCCGCTTCCTGCTGCTCTACAGCCCCCGCTGGCTCTTCTTCTATCCCGGACTTGCGACGCTCACACTCGGCCTTGTTCTCTCCGCCGCGTTGCTGCCGGGGCCGCTCACGCTGGGCGTGTACACCTTCGATGTGGACACCCTCACCTACGCGCTGGGACTGGTGCTGATCGGCGCGCACATTACCGTCTTCGCCGTCTCGGCCAAGGTCTTCGGGACGCAGGAGGGGTTTCTTCCGCCCAACCCGCGCTTCGAGCGGCTCTTCAAGATCGTCACGCTGGAGACGGGCTTGCTCTTCGGCTGCCTGCTGCTTCTAATTGGCGTAGGAATGCTGGGCTACGCTGTCTATCTGTGGCGCGACGCAGGCTTTGGCGACCTTTCGCCGACGCGCATGTTGCGGCTCACGCTGCCCTCGGCCACGCTGCTGATGCTTGGCGTGGAAGCGATCTTCGCCAGCTTCTTTCTGAGCCTGCTGGGGTTGAACCGGCGCTGACAACACTTGTTACAGTGCGCACTGTTTTCGTGTACACTAAAACAGTGAAGAATATTACTCTCAGTGCCGAGGAAAGCCTGATCGAGCAGGCTCGCAAGACCGCAGCCGACCAGCACACCACCCTCAACGCCGCCTTCCGGTTATGGTTGGAGCAGTACTCCGGCCGACAGCGGTGGCTAAGGGACTTCGACGAGCTGATGGAGCGCACCCGGAAATATGTGAAGGTAGACCGCAAGTACACCCGGGACGAGATGAATGAGCGATAAAGCATTCCTCGATACCAACGTCTTTGTCTACTCCTACGACGAACGCGATCCCGTGAAACAGTCCATCGCCGGCGATCTTATTCGGTCCTATGCCGTCTCAGGCGAAGCCACCATCAGCTTCCAAGTGATCCAGGAGTTCTTCAATATCGTTATGTTCAGAATTCCGGCCAGGATGCCGCATAACGATGCCCAGCAGTACCTCAACACCGCCTTTCGCCCGATGCACATTGTCCCCTCATCGCTCACCCTGGTCTCCGATGCCATCCGCATCCAGGAGCGATACCGGCTGAGTTGGTATGACAGTCTGATCGTTGCGGCGGCGCAAGAAGCGGGCTGCGCGCTGCTCTACTCGGAAGACTTCCAGCACGGCCAGCAGTTCGGCAGCGTGACCGTTCGCGACCCATTTCGATAGTTGGCGCGGTCAGCCGGCGCGGCGCTCTTCGAGGACTTCGTCGAGCATCTCGGAGAGCAGGTCTGCGCGGGAGCGCATCGAGCCCTCGTCGCGGTCTAGGTTGCCCTCCAGTGCGTCGTGGCGCGCGCGCAGGGAGAGCAGCTCGTCGGCGATGTTCAGCGCGGCCAGCACCGCGACGCGCAGCGAATCGACCGTGCCGCCGTGGGCCGCCACCGCGCGCATCTTGGCGTCCACCAGAGCGGCGAGCTGCCGGATGTACGCTGCGTCGGTGCCGCGCAGGTTGTAGACCTGGTCGTAGATCTCGACACTGACCGCCTCGGGGATGGCCGCGCCGTTCGACGCCGCATCCCGGCCCTCGTTCCACTCTGCCATGGCTGCCTCCTCTCCCGTTGGCTGTGCATGAATTGCGTGCGATTAAGATGGCCTCGGTGCGACAGATCCGATGCATCTCCCCTTCGCCCTTCGACTGTGCACACGGGCTGAATTGGAACAACGGAAACTATCTCATCGTCTCAACCAATGTGGCAAAGGCTACAGCAGCTCGTCCATCTGTTGCAGCATCCGCTCGACGCGCTGGCGCACCGCATCGCGCTCGCGGTTCAACGTGGCGACCTGGCTTTCGGCGGTCTCGCGCTCGCGCTGTGCGGCCACTGCCTGATTCTGCGCAGCCTGCACTTTGTTCTGGGCCTCTTCGGCCTGGCCCTGGACCGTTGCCACCTGGCTCTGCGCAACTTCCGCCTTGGCGAGGGCCTCTGCGATCTGGCTCTGGGCCGCATGCTGCAGCGCAGCCAACTGCTCGCGCAGCGACGTGGCCTCGGCCTCGGCTGCGGCGCGCGCCTCGCGCTCCCTCTTTACGATCTCCACCGCCCGTAGCACCTTCTGCTCAAGCGCCTGAAACTCATCCACACTCACACCGGAACTCATACACGAAGTATAGAGCGGATGGCCGTAGTTGCGCCGCCGTGGCGGTTGTGTAAAACCTGTCCCGTAGTGCCTCCTTCTCGCTCTCAGAAGAGTATGCACCATCGAATGCCGGGACTGAATACCTAGGGGTGTCATCAAATGAGCCAGATGCGTTGGCAGCGAGCACCCGGTTGACTGGGAGGGACTTGCGGCGGGACTAAAGTCTTGTCCGATTCGAACGGGGCGGGACACAGAGATTCCTCAAACAAGCCAAGCCATCTCTGTTAAACTGCGTAGTCATGCGATTGATTCCGGTTCGGCTGTGGGCATTGGCGGTTTTTTCGGGTGTGCTGCAGGTGCTGCCGTTTCCCATTGCCGGACCGACGCCGGTTTGGCGGAGTGCGCTCTGCTGGGTGGCGCTGGCGCCCTTGCTGATGGCGCTTACCGGCAAGGACGCGCATGGCAGGCCGCTTTGCGCGATGCAGGGCGCGGCGCTGGGGTATGCCTCCGGGTTTATCTGGTATCTGGGCAATTGCTACTGGATCTATGCAACGATGCACCACTATGGGGAGATCGCTGCGCCTGCCTCGGCGGGGATTCTTGTGCTCTTTTGTCTGTATCTCGGGCTCTATCATGCGCTGTTTGGGGCGCTGGTGGCGGCGCTCCGCAGGGCGCGTTTCGGCGGAAGGAGCGTTGGGGTGCGGGGCGCGCTGCTGCTGAGCCCGTTTGCGTGGGTCGCGGTGGAGTTGGCCCGGGCGCGGATCACCGGGTTTCCGTGGGACCTGCTGGGCGTCTCGCAGGTGGACAATCCTCTGTTGACGCG
>JAJZDL010000086.1 GCA_021851465.1 Acidobacteriota bacterium | reverse complement strand
AAACACAGGCGGAACAACATCGGCAGCCAGGCCAATCCCCTCCAGTGCGCGCGCGGTTGCGGGGCCGACCGCGGCGATGCGGCGCGGTGCCGGCAAAACCCCCAGATGCTGTGCACGCTGCTGGAAGGCTTCGACACCGTTGGCGCTGGTGAACGCGACCAGATCGAATTCGTCGAGCGTGGCAAGCGCGGCATCGAGCGCAGCAAACGAAGCCGGTGGCCCGATCTCGATGGTGGGAATCAGGACCGGCGTAGCGTCCAGCGCGCGCAGGCGTTCGGCCAACTGCGAAGCCTGTTGCTGCGCGCGTGTTACGAGGATGCGCCTGCCCGCGAGGCCGCGTTCAATACCGGACGCATCCTGCCGCTCGCTCACGGCTTTTCCGCCTGGCCGCGCGCGATAATGCGCTCGTAGTATGCCTCGTAGACCGGGATGATGCGGGTGGTGCAAAAATGGTCGCTGGCGGTCTTGCGGGCCGCCGCCGCCATTGCAGCCAGCCGCGCCTCGTCGTTCAGCAGCGCTATTGCGGCTGTCGCCATCGCTTGCGTGTCGCCGACTGGGAAGAGCAGGCCGTTGACCCCGTCCTCGATCAGCTCCGCCACACCGCCAACCCGCGTTGCAATGCTGGGCACACCGCAGGCCATCGCCTCCAGCGCGGCCAGCCCGAAGGACTCCATCTCCGAGGGCATCAGCATCAGGTCGGCCAGCGGCAACAGCTCGTTCACGTTGTCCTGCTTGCCGAGGAAGTCGATGCGGTCGACGACGCCCAGGCGCACGGCAAGGTGCTCGGCGGCAGAGCGGTCCGGGCCGTCGCCGATCAGCATCAGCCGCGCGGGCAGCGCGGCCGCGACCCGCGCGAAGGCCTCAACCACATCCAAGACCCGCTTGACCGGGCGGAAGTTCGAGAGGTGGACCAGCAGCTTCTCCGCCGGTTTGCCTGAACTCGCGGGTGCCGCGAACCGCGGCCGCATCGTAGCGACCTTTTCGGGATTGCGAATGTATACGTTGCAGTTGACGAAGTTGCGGATGACTTCGATCTCGCCATGAATATTGAAGGCCTCGCGGGTGCGGTCGCGCAGGTAACTGGAGATCGCGGTGACCCCATCGGACTGCTCGATGCCGAACTGCGTAATCGGCAGATAGGAGCGGTCGAGGCCGACCAGTGTAATGTCCGTGCCGTGCAGCGTGGTGATGATGGGGAGATAGCGCCGGCGCGCGGCCTCGTGCTGCGTCTCGATCATCTGCCGCGCCAGCAGCGCGGAGATGGAGTGGGGGATGGCGTAGTGGACGTGCAGCAGGTCGAGCGCGTAGAACTCCGCAACCTCGGCCATGCGCGTGGCCAGCGCGAGGTCGTAGGGCGGATGTTCGAAGAGCGGGTAGTGGTACACGTCCACCTCATGGAAGTGGATGTTGGCCTCGCGTCCGCTCAGGCGAAAGGGCAGGGTCGAGGTGATGAAGTGGATCTCATGTCCGCGCGCCGCCAGTTCGATGCCAAGCTCCGTGGCAACCACGCCCGAACCGCCATAGGTGGGATAGCAGGTGATGCCGATCTTGCGGCGGGGAGAACAGCCAGTCGCCGGATCGATTGCATGTGTCATACGCCTCTTCGCAGATAGAGTTGCGATGGGGAGGAACTGAACCCCGCCTCGTGAAATCTTACTCCCGCGCCACTGCAACTCCGAATGTGGGGGGCGCTCGATCTTGCCGCAAATGCCGCGTGGCCTGCGCCACCCGCGACCGCTAGCTGCCGACTGAAGACGGGTCGTAGTCGTCGGCGGTGACCACCTGCAGGCCCGGCGCGGTGGCCGACGGCCGGTCGATGAGGAGAATGGTGTGCGCGGAGCCGCTGGAATAACTCACCTGGCTGCCGGTATACAACGGCAATGCGGCCACGGAGGGAACAGTCCCAGAGGAAAGGACCACGATGGAGTAGGTTCCACTGGGCACATCGATGTATCCCCCATTGCCGCCAAAGCCGACGCCGCTTTCGATGGGCGAGGCCCCGCTCAATGCGGCACCGGGAGGCAGCAGGTAGATGTCCACTGTGCCCGCGCGCGTGGCCTGGTCGAGGAAGCGCATCGCCACCTGGCCCGCAGGCGCGGGGAAGGACTGGTCCTTGAGCACGGTCATATGCAGGTTGGCCGCGATGTTGCCGGCCAGCACCGTATACTGCGAGTCCGTCGCAAAGGTTCCGCGAACGGTGGCGAGTTCCTGCTGCGTACCCGCCGTGTAGGCCACATTGGTGTAGGTCCCGGCCGCGACCGGGATGTACGAGCTGACGGTGCCGAAGCCGATGTTATACAGGCCGGTTGCGGAGTTCTGCGGGGAGTTGCGGTAGATGTCCAGGGCGGGTGCGTCCGGCGAGACGTCGATAACGCGAACCTGCGAGACCGGCTGGATGCCGGCAACGCTCTGGCATCCAGCAAGGCCGGCGGCGAGGACCGAAAGCGCCGCGAAACGACCTGTCCGCTCGACGAATAAGGGCATAGAGAGACAGCTTTCCTGCTGGGCGGATTTCATCAGCCACAACTATTGTAAATCCTGGAAGGCTCGATGCGTGCCTTTGTACCCCGCCCGCACCGTAGATGGTTTGAAGATAGGTACCCCTTCCGCCGGGCTTCGACACGGACGACCTTGTCCACAAGGCAAGATAGAAACAATAGCGAAAGCGGCTTCGCCGCGGCGCGGCTGCGATTCAACCGGAAGAGTGCCCGATTGCCGTTATAGTCGTAACAGGGTCTCGCCCGGAGGGAAGGTTGTTCGAGGGAGATGGCATGGGTGCATTTGCCGCGGACGTTGCGCGTTACCGAACCAGGGGATACAGCGGCAAGGAGCTGTGGCTGAACCCGGCGGTGTGGTCGATTGCATCCTATCGGCTGGCCAACTGGCTGCATACCGCGAGGCCGTTTGTGCTGCTTCGCGTGCCGCTGAAGCTGCTGTCGTATGTGGCGAACAAATTCTGCGAAGTGTTTATGGAGATGTGCATCGACCCGCACGCCACGATCGGGCCGGGGCTGTATATCGGCCATATCGGCGGCATCCACATCAATCCCCAGGCCGTGCTGGGGAGCGACTGCGACCTGGCGCACCGCGTAACGATCGGCGCGTCGGCCATGGGCCGCAAGGGCGCGCCGGTGCTGGGCGACGGCGTGTATATCGGCACGGGAGCGACGCTGGTGGGCAAGATCAAGGTTGGCAGCGGGGCGAAGATCGCAGCCAATACCTTGGTGATCAACAATGTTCCCGCTGGCGCGACGGTGATGGGAGTGCCGGCGCGGGTCATCCTGCGCGCGCCTGAGGCCGTGGAGACACCGGGCGTCGCCGTCGCGGAGGCCGCCGATGCAGAGTGACACCCCGCGGCAGGACCTGCGGTGCGCGATGCAGAACGCCGTCGCGGGGCAGAATGCCGCTGCCGCGGTAAAAGCCGCGCGACAACTGCTTGCGGCTTCCAGCAGGCCGTCCGATGTGCTGTTCTGCGCCACCGCCTTCTCCACGATGGCCGACGCTCTTGCAAAGCAACTGGGTGCCCGCAGGCTGCGAACTTGTATCGTCCGTTCCGTGACGTTGGAACCGGTTCTGCCATCGTTGGCGGTCGAAGCCGCTCTGGAAAATTATGTCCTGGATATACAGGTCGGCGGCTATGGGTCGTATGTGGATGAGTTGCTCAATCCCGTGAGCGCGCTCGGCAACTTCCAGCCAGAGTTGATTCTGATTGTTCTCGACCTGGAAGAGATTGCCGGGCGGTTGCCGGATCTATGCGCGGACGGGGTCGGCTCCGAGGTGGAGATGGAGGTCGAGGCGTGCGTTGCGCGGATCGGACAGTTGCTGAGGGGCTTTCGCGCTCACAGTTCCGCGCAAATTCTCTTCCAGGGGCTTGTAGTGCCCGACTGTACTTCGCTGGGCGATGTTGCAGAGGCGAACCTCCCGCATAGCCTGACCGCTGCCATCCAAAGCCTGAATCGCAAGCTGGCGGCCCTCTGCGGTACGGTCTCCGGCTGCATCTTCTTCGATGTGGATCGCCTTGCCGCGCGCGATGGACGGGCCCGTTGGCGCGATGAGCGGATGTTCTTTGCCTCGCGCCTGCCTGTCGCAGCGGAGTCGTTCCGCGCCTATTCTCGCGGACTGGTCCGTTCGTTCTCGGCGCTCTTCCGCGCGCCGCGCAAGGTCCTTTGCACAGACCTCGACAACACGCTGTGGGGCGGCGTGTTGGGCGAGGACGGCCCGAATGAGATCGTTACAGGAAGTGCGTTTCCGGGGAATTGTTATCTTGAATACCAGAAATATCTGAAGCAGTTGTCCGCCCGTGGAGTTCTGCTTGCCATCGTCTCCAAAAACAATGAGGCCGATGTGCGCGAGGCATTCAACGTGCGTGCCGCCGACCTTGCGCTGAGTCTGGACGATTTTATTGCACGCCGGATTAATTGGAATGAGAAAGCAGATTCCATCCGGGAGATTGCACGAGAGCTGTCCCTTGGGCTGGATTCCTTTGTCTTCGTCGATGACAGCCGGGTGGAATGCGAGGCGGTTCGGCAGCTACTGCCGGAGGTGGCTGCCGTCGAAGCACCGGCCATGCAACCCTGGAAGCTGGTTGAAGCCCTGTCGGAGGGCGCATTTTTCGATGTGACTACAGTGACCGGGGAGGATGTTCGGCGCGCCGCTGAATACAGGGCGCAGACACAGCGGGCCGAGTTGGCAAGCAGCGCGATCGGCCGCGATGCGTTCCTCGCCTCGCTGGGAATTGTGTGTTCCTTTCAGAGTGCACTACAGGCCCCACTCGCGCGATCGGTGCAGTTGCTGGCCAAGACAAACCAGTTCAATCTGACGAGCCGGCGCTACTCTGCCGCGGAGGTCGAGGAGTTCGCTTCCATGGCGGGCGGGCAGGCCGTGGCGGCCCGTGTGCGCGACCGCTTCGGCGACTCTGGGGTTGTTGGGCTGGCCCTTGCGCGCAAGCAGGGGGATTCTTGCCTCATCGACTCGCTGCTCTTGTCGTGTCGAGCGATCGGGCGCGGCATCGAGACCGCGCTCCTGGCGCATGTAGGCGAGCAAGCACTGCGCAGTGGAGCAAAGCGGCTGGTCGGCGAGTTTATTGCAACAAATAAGAACTCTCCTTGTGCGGATTTTTATCCCAACCACGGTTTTATTCGGATCAGTCTACCGGAAAATGCCTCTCCTGTCTCGAAATTTTACGAACTCGATTTGACCGTATCACCCCCAACCAGCCCCAAATGGATTGCTCTGGAGGACCACTAATCTTATGGGATTTGAGCAGGTACCATCTTCTCTGCGAGAACTTCTCGCCGATGTGTTCGAGATTTCGCCGGACTGTATTGCTCCGGAACTCAGTAGCAAGACCTTGGAAAATTGGGACTCGTTCCGGCACCTACAGGCAATCCTGGCGATCGAAGGAGAGTACAGTGTGCGCTTCGACCCGCAGAGGATCCCCGAACTTACCAGCGTGTCTCTGCTTCAGGCGGAGCTGGAAAAGATGGGGGTCGCGCTTTGACAATCGATCTTCCGCACGGCCTGGGTTTCAGGCTGCTTCATATCGGCGTAGCTGTCCCCTCTCTTGGCCCGGCTACTGAGATGCTCGCATCTCTGCTGGGATATAAGGTGGTTTCGGGCCCCTTCAACGACCCAATCCAGAAGGTTGCGGTAATCTTTCTTGCAATGGCCGAGAGGGACGTGACGGAGATCGAACTGGTTGCGCCGCTCGCCGAGGACTCGCCAATCCAGTCAGTGCTGGCGAAGAATGGCGGCGGAGCATACCACCTGTGCTTTGAAACGAACGATATTGACGGCGCTTTGGACCATGCCACAAAAAGCGGCTGCATCGTGGTCTCTTCGCCCGTCCCTGCCGTGGCGTATCGGGGCCGCAGGATTGCATGGATTTATACACCGTCGCGGCAGTTGTTTGAGCTGGTAGAGGCAAAGGCCGCCGACCAACAAAGAGGCACATAAGTCTCAAGGTTATCTCAGATGGATAAATCTCAACTAATAAATTGATTTAAGTGAAATATTGAGGCGAGATTAAGGTTCTTCATTGGCAAAACAAATGCATATATAGAAAGTATTGAAGCGCGCTGTGTGAGCAAAATGGACCCATTGCACTTTGAATCCAAGACGAAGGAACAAACGCAAGGGCCATTGCCGCGGCTTTATCTTCTCTACCACGAACTCCGCGCAGGCGAGGGCCGGTACCCCTATGCGATTGGGGCCGTAATGTTCGGGCGGCATATCGACCTATTTGTTCGAGCACGCGCAGCGAAAAGGCCCGGCTTCTGGCCCGAGCCGACCTTCGACGATGGGCATATCTCCAACTATGAGGTGGCTTATCCTCTACTACAGTCGAGGGGCCTTACTGCGCGTTTTTTTATTACTGTAGGGTGGACGGGAAACAGGCTTGACTACATGGGTTGGGAGGAGCTGCGCTCGCTGCATAAGGACGGGAACCCGATTGGGGCACACGGTTGGACGCACACGCTGCTGACGCACTGCAACGACCGGGAGCTACAGGCAGAGTTGAGCAAGTCGCGACTCACTTTGGAGGACAAGCTGGGGACTTCCATTGCAGCCATGTCGCTGCCGGGTGGACGTTACAATCGCCGTGTCCTTGACGCTTGCCTCCAGGCGGGCTACACACAGGTCTATACCTCTGTGCCAAAGGCAGAGTCGATGCCTCTGGGGACAACGGTTGGCCGGGTGAACATTCTTGGGAACATGCAGCCGGAGTGGATCGAGAGGCTCTTGCAGATCGACAGCAGCGCCTTGTGTCGCCTCAAGCGCCGGTACCGGATGAAGGAGGCGACGAAGCGGCTGCTGGGCGACCGCCTGTATGAGGGGCTGTGGGCGATTGTGAACCGCAGGGAGCCGGAGACATCCAGCGGCGAGGGCGACTCGCAATGAAGGCCCTGCACATCATCAGCAGCGGAGGCATGTACGGCGCGGAGGCCGTGGTCCTGAACCTGGCGCGCGCGCTGCGGAACGGGCCGCATGAGTGCGTGCTGGGCGTGTTCTCAAACTCCTCGAACCCGAACGTGCAGCTTCATGAAATTGCCTTGAAAGATGGATTTGATTCGTACCTGGTTCCATGCAGCGGACAGATTGACCGCGCTGCGGTTGCCGGCATTCGACAGTTGACAATCCGCACTGACGCGGATGTCGTCCACGCGCACGGCTACAAGGCGGACATCTATGTCTACCTTGCGCTGCGCGGCCTGGGCGTGCCGTTGGTCTCCACCTGCCACACCTGGTACGACACGGATTGGAAGGCCTCTCTGTACGGCAGGATGGACCGGTTTGTACTGCGAAAATATACGCGCGTTGTGGCTGTCTCGGGTGAAGTGGAACAGAGGCTGCTCAAAGCTGGAGTGCGCGCAGAGAAGGTCTGCGTTGTTCACAACGGGATTGACCTCTGTCCGTTCAACGCATCTCTGCCTTCGCTGCGAGCGGACGCGAAGGAGCAGGGCGCTCTACTGGTCGGTCTGGTTGGGCGGTTGGCTTGGGAGAAGGGGGTCGATCTGTTTCTTCGGGCAGCAGCAAGGGTGCTGGTTGAAGTTCCGGAGGCACGGTTTGTGGTGGTTGGCGAAGGCCCGGACCGCGAGAAGCTGGAGCGGTTGATCGACGAGTTGAGGATACGCGAGAGCGCGGTTCTGATCGGGCGACGCGACGATATGGCGTCTGTGTATGCATCGTTCGACGTGATGGTCTCTTCGTCCCGCCAGGAGGGGATGCCGATAGCGATTCTGGAGGGCATGGCGAGTGGGCTGGCGTTGGTTGCGACGGCCGTGGGCGAAGTGCCCACGGCCGTCGTGAATGGACAGACCGGGGTGCTGGTTCCATCGGAAGATATAGGCCGGATGGCGGCGGCAATTGTGCAGCTATTGCGCGACACTCAACTACGGAAGCAACTCGGAGACGCAGCCCGGAGATCCATCGAAGAGCAGTACTCCGCGGCGCGGATGACGGAGGACTACCTGCGCGTGTATGAGGAGGCAGTTGCGGCGGCCAAGCGGGGACACAAGGCACGGGCTGGATCTACCGCGGCTTCGCAGGGCGGTGCGCGGTGAGCGCGACTGCACGGCGGCCAAGCGTCTTTATGATGGACCTGCTGGCGACTGTTCCCTACTACACCGCATACCTCTCTAAGGCGCTGTTGAAGGAGCCAATCGACCTGACGGTGGGGTCCATCGCTTACTATCTCGATCCAGGCTGCTACGCAAGCCGCGGCGTCCACGTCGATCCGGGGCTGATGAATCTGGTGGGAAGGTTTCGGCTGCCGCGGCTGCCGCGCAGGGTTCTGAAGCTGTTGGAGGGAGTGCTGAACCTCTGCGCGCTAACGATAAAGTTCATTTATTCACCGCCTGATGTGGTTCATGTGCAGTATCTGCCGATGCTGCGGATGCGCTTCCCGATGGACCTCTGGTTTGTGAAGTTCTGCCGCCTGCGCGGCGCGAAGATCGTACTGACGGTGCACGATCTTCTTCCTCACGACACGGGCGATCAGTACAGGCAGACGTTCGACGCGCTGTACCGAATGGTGGACGCGATCGTCTGCCACTCGGATGCAGTTCGAATGAGGCTGGCGACGGAGTTTTCGGTGCCCGAGGAAAAGATCTCGGTGGTCCCCCATGGGCCATTCTTCTACGACCTGCCCGCAACCGGCGGCGAAGAGACGCTGCGCAGCTATGCGCTCGATCCGGACAAGGCGCTGGTGTTGTGGCAAGGGATCGTCTTTCCGTACAAGGGGGTCGATCTGTTGCTGCGCGCCTGGCAACGGGTGGAGGCAACGTGCGACAACGCCTGCCTGGTGATTGCGGGCACCGGCGCGCCCGATCTGTTGGAAGAGATCCGCACGCAGGTGGAGAGGCTGGACTTGAAGCGGGTGAAGCTGCACTTCCGATTTGTCGCCAGCGAAGAGCTGGTGGCGCTGTACCGCGCGGCAGACGTTGTGGTGTACCCCTACCGCGCGATTACAACCAGCGGCGCGCTGGCGACCGGGCTGGCACTGGGCAAGGCAATCGTAGCCAGCGATCTGCCGGTGTTTCGTGAGTTGCTGAACGCCCGCGAAAACGCGCTGCTGGCGCCGCCGCAGGACTATGCTGCGCTGGCCGCTGCAGTGATTGAGTTGGTTGAGAACGCCGATCTGCGCGATCGGCTCGCGGGCAACGTGCGCGCGATGGATTTCGGCGACCGCTTGTGGCTCTCGATCGCGCGGCAGACGGTGGAGGTGTATAACCGCGTCTTGACCCGTCCCGGTTAGTTGTGGCCGGTTCGATCGCGCAGCCGCCGCGTGATCGGCTTGCTATAGTTATTGCCGAGATTTCTTGGCTTTATTGAGGGGCGATTCACGGATGGCGGGTTTCGTGCGCTTGCAGCAAACGCAGGGGTTCGTCGCTGCGCCCAGCATGACAGGGTTCTTTGGACAGGTTCAGTCCAATATAGAGGAAGCAATGGTGTCTATCGGCAACTCTCGCATGGTGCGTTTTTTTGCGGTGGGAATGGTTCTCCTTTCGACCGGTGTGTATGGCATTTTCGTCGCTACTGCGCAGGGCCGCGTTGAGCCTGCCGTGCAGGCCGCTTCGCCGCAGCCTGTTCCGCCGCAACCATGGATGGACCCATCGCTCGATGCGGACAAGCGCGCCGACCTGTTGGTCCACGAGATGACGCTGGATGAGAAGATCCAGTTGGTCCACGGCGCGGGCTGGGGAGTGCTGCGCGCCGGAGCGCCGGTGCCGCCCGGAGACAATGGCGGCGCGGGCTTTGTTCCGGGCATCCCGCGCCTTCAACTGCCGGACCTCAACCTGGCCGACTCCGCCGTGGGTGTGCGCATGGCCGCGCCGGAGGGCCGCTATGCAACGCTGCTGCCTTCGGTGATCGCCATGGCCGCGAGCTGGGACCCCGGCGCGGCATTTCTTTACGGCTCGGTGATTGGCCGTGAGCTGCGCGCCCAGGGCTACAACATGTCGATCGGCGGCGGCGTCGATCTCATCCGCGAGCCGCGCAATGGGCGCAACTTCGAGTACGCAAGCGAGGACCCGGTCCTGGCCGGGACCATGGTCGGCCAGCTCGCGCGCGGCGTGCAATCCAACCAGGTGATGGGCGACATCAAGCACTACGCCGTCAACGATCAGGAGACGGGGCGCAACATTCTCAACGCCGTGCTGGGCCGGCGCTCCCTGCGCGAGACCGACCTGCTTGCCTTCCAGATCGCCATCGCGATGGCGCATCCGGCCGGCGTGATGTGCGCCTACAACCACATCAATGGAGACTACGCCTGCGAGAACGACTACACACTGAACCAGGTGCTGAAGCGCGACTGGGGCTTCCAGGGCTTTGTGCTCTCCGACTGGGGAGGGACGCACTCGACCGTGAAGGCCGCGCTGGCCGGCCTCGACATGGACCAGCCGGGCGACGACAACTACTTCAGCGAGCCGCTGAAGCAGGCCGTGCTCGACGGCCAGGTTCCACAAGCGCGCCTCGATGACATGGTGCATCGCATCGTGCGCAGCATGTTCGTCGATGGCGTCATCGACCATCCTCCGGTGCGCAGCGTGGTCGATCCCTTTCGTGGGCGGGACGACGCGCAGAGGATCGAAGAAGAGAGCATCGTTCTGCTACAGAACGCGGGCGGCATCCTTCCGCTCGCCGCCGCGAAGATCAGGAGCATTGCGGTCATTGGCGGCCATGCCGATGTGGGCGTCCTCTCCGGCGGCGGCTCCGCGCAGGTGGATGCTCCGGGCGGCAACGCCATCGACCCCAAGCCGGGCACCTCGCCATGGGGCAAGCCCATCTACTTCCCTTCTTCTCCGCTGCGCTCCATCCGCGCACAGGCCGCTGCAGGCACGACGATCGCCTACGATGCGGGCACCAATTTGGCGCGCGCGGCAAAGGCAGCGGCATCCGCGCAGATCGCCATCGTCTTCGTGACCCAGTGGATGACCGAAGGCAAGGATGCCGCAACACTGAGTCTTCCGGACAAGCAGGACGGCCTGGTTGCGGCGGTTGCGGCTGCCAACCCGAACACCATCGTTGTGCTGGAGAACGGCGGGCCGGTGAGCATGCCGTGGGCACCGCGCGTTCGAGGGATCGTCGAGAGCTGGTACCCCGGGATTGGCGGCGGAGAGGCGATTGCGAATGTCCTCTTCGGCCGCGTGAATCCGTCCGGCAAGCTGCCTGTGACGTTTGCCGCGTCGGACGACCAACTGCCGCACCCGCATGTAACAGGGCTGGCCGAGCGCGCCGGCAACAACGCCGACACCGCGGCCCGCGCGCAG
>JAJZDL010000085.1 GCA_021851465.1 Acidobacteriota bacterium | reverse complement strand
GCCCATCGCCATCGGCATTCTGGGAGCGTACGGCGGGCTGCAGATCAAAGACATCTCCAACTTTCTGCTGGTCGGCGAGCTTGGCCTGGACGGGACGCTGCGCGCGGTGCAGGGAATGTTGCCGATCGCCATTGCCGCGCGCGCCGCGGGGGTGAAGAACCTGGTCATTCCGGCCTCGAACGCGCGGGAGGCGGCGGTGGTCGAGGGGGTGAATGTCTATCCCGTGCAGACGCTCACCGAGGTGCGAGAGCTGCTCAACTCCGCGGCGATGGGGGGCATCGACGCGAGGCCTCTGCGCATCGAGGCCGCCAGCCTGCTCGACGAGTTGGAGCACTTTCCGTATGACTTCAAGGACGTGCGCGGACAGCAGGTGGCGAAGCGCGCGCTGGAGGTTGCGGCAGCCGGAGGGCACAACATTTTGATGATCGGGCCGCCCGGCTCCGGCAAGACGATGCTGGCCAAGCGGTTGCCGTCGATCCTGGCCCCGCTGCGCTTCGAAGAGGCCCTGGAGACGACCAAGATCCACTCGGTTGCGGGAGTGCTGGACGCCGACCGCGGGCTGGTGACGCATCGTCCCTTTCGCGCGCCGCACCACACCATCTCCGATGCCGGGCTGATCGGCGGAGGCATGATTCCGCGGCCCGGCGAGGTCTCGCTGGCCCACAACGGGCTGCTCTTTCTGGACGAGCTGCCGGAGTTCCCGCGCAACGTCCTCGAGGTCCTGCGGCAGCCGCTGGAAGACGGCACGGTGACGATCTCGCGCGCAGCGATGAGCCTCAGCTTTCCGGCGCGCTTTATGCTGGCCGCCGCGATGAACCCCTGTCCGTGCGGCTACTTCAACGACAAATCGCGCGAGTGCATGTGTACGCCGCCGATGATCCAGCGCTACGTCAGCAAGGTGAGTGGGCCGCTGCTGGACCGGATCGACATCCATATCGAGGTCCCGGCGGTGCAGTACAAGGAGCTGCGCGGGGGCGCTTCGGCGGAGGGTTCGGCGGAGATCCGCGCGCGCGTGCTGGCCGCTCGGGAGCGGCAGCACGTTCGCTTTGCCCAGCCGGCTGCGGGCGATGCCGCGCGCAACAAAGGCAGCGCCCGCGCCGCCAAGCCGATCTTCTCCAACTCGCAGATGAACACGCAGCAGATTCGTACGCACTGCGAGCTCTCCACCGACGCGGAACGGCTGCTGGAGCGCGCCATGCAGCAGCAGGGGCTGAGTGCCCGCGCCCACGACCGTATCCTTAAAGTGGCGCGTACTATTGCCAATCTCGATACCGAGCAGGATATTGCCGTCAAGCATATCGCCGAGGCAATCCAGTACCGTACGCTCGACCGAAGCTACTGGGCATAGATCGCAAAAGATTGATTCTGATTCTGATAATGGATTTTTAGACTCAATTGCACATGGGTGTACGTCGGCAAGGTGGTCTGGTAGATCTGTGCGCGGCAGCGAATTTCCATTAATGGAATATTTATTTTTCCAACTTCCCAAAATAAGTATTGACTCGAACGGCCAGACCGTCTATCCTTACTTTTGTAGCAAGTTGTTGCAGGGTGATCCTTTCAGCAAGAGATCTTTAGACTGGCTGTGTGGATCGGCTGCTCGCATCAGATCTGTTCTTACACTGGAGCGCCGACTGCTCCGGATTGCATGAAATACAGGTATCGATTCAAAGGAGCGCGATCTCTGCGCCCAAGAGGATTTGTGTCTTGGGCGGCGCTTTGAAAATAAAGTTCAAGTTGAATGGTGTCGCAGTCCTATTATCCGGCATCTAACAATAGTTGTGATGTAACTCCCACGATATTCGCAGTGTCCGTTGCAACATTATTACGATTGAAATTCTGGCAAATTGAAGCATCGCGGATGGCGTCGGCAGGCCGAAGCAATCTGAAGGAAGTCGATTACGCAGGCACGACTTTGCGCCTCAACTGCCGCGAAATGAAAGGAAATAGAACAATGCGCTCAGACCTAATTTTTGGAGCACTGACCCACGTTACCAACCGCTACGAGCTGTGCCAGCTTGCCTCGAAGGCGACGCGCAAACTGCACAAGCCCAACACCCGCTTGCAGGACACCACCAACGAAGTGCTGGATCGCTTCAAGGACACGATTCCCATGGATGTCGCTGCCGAGACGGGCGTGGATAGCCTTGAGGAACGCCGCGCGGCCTAAACCGCGCGGTTGCAGCGGCTGTGCGCCGCAGAGCAAACTCCTTCTGCATCGACCCCTCCGCAAAGTGTATAATTTATAGCATGGCGTAAGCTGCACCGGCACTCCGCACGGCCCCTCTTCTTCAAATTCAAGAGTAGATTTCTGCAAGCGTTTCCCTCCGGCACCTCCCTCCTCAGCATCAAATCCCCCCGAAAAATCCAGGTAAACGATGACAATTTCCGAACTCAAAGAGCACAACATCGCCGAGCTAACCAAGCTGGCGCGCAGCTTCGACATTGCCGGAACCAGCGGCCTCCGCAAGCAGGATCTGATCTTCAAGATCCTCCAGGCACAGAGCGAAAAAGAGGGCCACATCTTTGCCGAAGGTGTGCTGGAAATCCTGCCCGACGGCTACGGTTTTCTGCGCTCGCCCGACTACAACTACCTGCCCGGCCCGGACGACATCTATGTTTCGCCCTCGCAGATTCGCAAGTTCGACCTGAAGACCGGCGACACGATCAGCGGCAACGTGCGCCCGCCGCACGAGGGCGAAAAATACTTTGCGCTGGTGAAGATCGAGGCCATCAACTTCGAGTCGCCGGAGGAGACGCGCAACAAGATCCTCTTCGACAACCTGACTCCGCTGTACGCCGAGGAGCGGGTGAAGATGGAGACCGACCGCGAGCACCTCTCGGGGCGCGTGATGGATCTGCTGACCCCGGTGGGCAAGGGGCAGCGCGGCCTGATCGTGGCGCCGCCGCGCACCGGCAAGACGATGCTGTTGCAGTCGATCGCCAACTCCGTCACCACCAACCACCCGGAGATCGTGCTGATTGTGTTGCTGATCGACGAACGGCCGGAAGAGGTCACGGACATGCAGCGCAGCGTGAAGGGCGAGGTCATCAGCTCCACCTTCGACGAGCCGGCCGCGCGCCACGTCCAGGTGGCCGAGATGGTGATCGAGAAGGCCAAGCGCCTGGTGGAGCACAAGCGCGACGTGGTGATTCTGCTGGACTCGATCACGCGCCTGGCGCGCGCCTACAACACGATCGTTCCGCCGAGCGGCAAAGTCCTCTCCGGCGGCGTGGACTCGAATGCGCTGCAACGCCCGAAGCGGTTCTTCGGCGCGGCGCGCAATATCGAGGAAGGCGGTTCACTGACGATTATCGCGACGGCCCTGGTCGATACCGGATCGCGCATGGACGAGGTCATCTTCGAGGAGTTCAAGGGAACGGGCAACATGGAGGTCATCCTCGACCGCAAGCTGGTGGACAAGCGCGTCTTCCCGGCGATCGACATTCAGCGCTCCGGGACGCGCAAGGAAGAACTGCTGATTCCGAAGGACGAGCTGCAACGGACGTGGATCCTGCGCAAGGTGCTCAACCCGCTCTCCCCGGTCGAGGCGATGGAGCTGCTGACCGACAAGCTCTCCAAGACGCGCAACAACCAGGAGTTTCTGCACAACATGAGCTCGATATGACTCGGCACCGACTGCCACCTACAACCGCGCACGACAAAGCGAAGCCGCTGCCAGCAATCCTGGGAGCGGCTTCGTTCATGCGAGGGAGATTGTGTGCGTGCGGGTTTCAGTTGCTTGGGATGGAGTCGTTTGCCGGGACATCGGACGATCCCGAGATGTATTCGTAGTCGTTCCAGCCAGTGGTCGCCGGGTTCGCCGATTGGTTTGTAATCTCCATGCGGAAGGCGTCCCATGAATCGCCCCAATTTTTGTTGGCCTGTAGGGTGAGCACGTTATCTGTGCCCGGCGCACTGAGATCAGAAGTTGGCCATTCGAAGGCGATCCACTGGTAATAGCCGAAGAAGCTGCTGCGCATCATGCAGTCACTCACATTCTTCGAGTGCCAGATGAGCTGCTGTTTGCCGTTCAGGTTGGCGAAGATATCGCTCTCCGCGCAAGCCAGCGCGACCGAGAGCACGGTGTACTGACCCTGCGCCTGCTGATCCGCCGTGGTGGTGAAGTGGATGGTGAGCGGGGGGACGGGTGTGCCAATGCCGTTTGTTCCCGATGCATTGGTCAGCATGGCGACGTAGAGGGGGATGATGTAGTTATAGCCATCGGTGGTATCGTCGGACGCGTTGTAAATCCCGGCGTACAGTCCGGGATCGAAGGTGCCCCACTGGTTGTAGTTGATGAGATTGAGATTGTTGCTGGCGGGCGTGGAGCCGACGGCCGTGGCATAGTAGACTTGAGTGCCTTGCGTCGAGGCGAAGTCCAGCCAGAAGTTATATGCGCCCAGGTTGTTACGGTAGGAGTTGCCGCTCGAGTCCGTGCCGTGAAGAAACTCGCTGGCGGAGCGGTTGGGAGTGCCGATGGTCCAGATGGGCGCGGCGGCACCGAAGTTTTCCGGCGTGAAGACGCCGCTGACGTTGGCGGTCTGGTTCGCACTGACGACGACGGTGTCCTGGCGGAGCTCGCCCCACTGGCCGAGAACGTAGGATGAGAGGCGATAGGTGCCGGGGACGGCGCCAGTGAGTGCGGCAGTGCCTGTTGAGTTCTGGTTGACCCAGTAATCGCGTCCGTAGACGGAGTATTGGAAGTTGGTGGCGTTGTCGCCGAGTACGGTCCAGGCTGTGTTCGGCGTGGCGGAGCCGCCATTGGTGATAGCGGTTTGCACTGTGCCGCGCTGCGTGGAGGGGACCTGTCCGCTGTTGGTCAGTAGCGGGTCGTTATCGTAGAGTTCGTTGAACCGCGGAACCCAGGCCTGAGCGTCGGCGTACATTTGGTCTGGCGTGGTGATGGTGCTGTTGAATGTGTTGAAGTGGTAATAATTCGGCCCCCAGAGCTTGCTGAAGACCTGTCCGGCGGCCATGTTGTATGTAATCCCATTGTCCAGGTGGCTGGTGAAGAACTCCTGGCTGAGGATGTTGTAGGTAAAGCACAGGCTCTGCTTAGTGGGACCACCTGCGCGCCACTCCCCGTTCGGCAGCACGAGCCATGCCCCGTACTTGGAACCATAGAGGCCGTGGGCTTTGTGCAAATACGCGGAGGTAGCGTAGTCGTACTTTGTCTCGAAGAGGCGCGTGAAGCCCGTCGGCAGGGTGAGGCCATGAAGATCTGCGACCGCGTTCTCGACGGCACGGCCGGGGTCCGCACCGGCCTCCGCCATGGTCGCGGTTGAGGGCAGAGGGAGCGCCTGCACGCCGAGGTGGGTGAGGTCCTCGTCCACGGAGTAAGAGTTGGTGAAGAGCTGCTGATTGATGCGGAAGGTCTTGCCCAGTGTCCCAAGGCCGGTGGCAGGATCCGAGGCACCGTGAGCAGTGGTGTTGTAGACGTGAAAGCCAGGATCGTTGGCAGTGATGAGGTAATGACGGGTGACCGTGAAATTCTGGCCCGCCGATGGGTCGGAGGCGGAGGTCTGCCACCAATCTATGTACTCGTTATTGACCTGGGAATAGCTGGCGGTCGTCGGTCCCCCGGTGGTGGGGCCCGAGTCGTCTTCATAGAGGCCGTAGGGTTCGCCGCCCGAAAAGTAGACGGTGGTGTCGATCAGTTGAGTGGGGTCACCGACAAGATTGATGGAGTAGATGTTGGCCGTGGCGTTGGTTGAGTCCCACTCGAGTGTAATGGCGCCGTTGGAGATGACCCACTGCGTGGGATTGCTGGTATCGATGCTCAACGTGCCGGTTCCGGTGCCGCTGAGTGTGACGGTAGAAGGCGAGTTGGGGGCATTGGTGGCGATCTGCAGCGCGGCAGAGTAAGAGCGCGTGAGATAAGCTGTGAGCGTGACCGAGACGTTACAGGTAGCCTCGGGCGCGAGGGTAGCTCCGCAGGTGCTGGTCTGGGTGAAATCCACTGCGTCTGTACCCGTGAGCACGATGCTGGAGATAGTGAGCGTCGCGGAGCCACTGTTGGTGATGGTCAGTGTCTTGGGCGTGCCAGTGGACTGCGCCGGCTGCGTGAACGAAAGCGATGTTGCGCTCAGGGTCGCCTGCGGATTTGGCGGCGCTGTGGCCGTGCCATTTAGCGGCACGGAGGCCGTTCCGCCGGTGGTTCCGTTGGTGGCAATGTTCAGTGTCGCAGTATAACTGCCTGCTATTGCCGCCGAAAAGCTCACTGTCACGGTGCAACTGGCATTGACTGCCAGTGTCGCTCCGCAGGTGTTGGTCTCGCTGAAGTCGGCCGCGTTCGTCCCCATGATTGAGACTCCCTTAACATCCAGCGGCGCCGCTCCGTTATCGGTCAACGTTTCCACCTGCGTTGTGGCGGTTCCGCCCGCAGCCATGCTGGGCATCGTCAGCGAAGCGGCGCTCAGGCTCAATGCCGGACCGGGCGCGGCGGTCGCCGTGCCGCTGAGCGAGACCGTGGCCGTTCCGCTTGCGCTGTTGTTCGCAATGTTCAGCGTCGCGGTGTAACTGCCTGCCGCCGCCGCTGAAAAGCTCACCGTCACCGTGCAACTGGCATTGACCGCCAGTGTCGCTCCGCAGGTGCTGGCCTGGCTGAAGTTGCTTGCATTCGTCCCGGTGATTGTGACTCCCGCAATATCCAGCACCGTCCCGCCGGTATTGGTGAGCGTCTCGGTCTGGGTCGTGGCGCTGCCGCCGGCAACCATGCTGGGCATCGTCAGCGTGGTCGCGCTCAGCCCCGCTGCCGCTCCCGCCGGAGCGGTGGGCGCGACGCTCCCGCCGCCGCATCCAGCCATCCACGCCGCGCCCACAACCGCGCCCGCAACCAATGCACGACCCCCAGCGCGCGCCGCGAATGCGACAAATCCCAGACGGCCCCGGTTCCGGTTCGCACACTCCCGCTCGGATGCCGCGCATCCAGACAGCGAAGACAAGATGTACATGGTTGAAACTCCGCAATTGAATCGGGCCCCGACGCAATCAAAGATACGCGGAGGAGCATGTGAATAATATGGGGCCGCGAATAATCTGGGATAAGGCGTGGCAGATCGATCGACAATGGATTGTCGGTACCACAAAGCACAACTGTTTTGAGTCCTGCAGTTACTACTCTGCGCAGATTTCGCATGTCAATTCCCCCGCCATGCTGCTCCCTATAATTAATGAAAACAGGCGCCACAGTGTAAAGTGGATGACGCGCGCAGGGCGGCGATGCAACGCATTGCGGAGACGCGACAGATCGATTCGAGGGAGCGGACGGGCATGGGCAAGTGGACGCGACGGGAGATGGTGAAGGCTGGCCTCGCGGCATCGGCTGGAGCGATGACGGGGAGCGAATTGCTGGCCGAGGAGCGCGGGCCGCGCGCGGTGGATGCGGCCGCATTGTTTGCGCAGATGAACGCTGGGCAGACTGTTGCGAACCTGCCGGACGCGAACGGGCCGAACACGCTGCGCGAACGGCTGTTGCTGGACTTCGGTTGGCGCTTTGCGCTTGGCAACGCCTGCGATCCCGACAAGGACTTCGGCTTTGGAAGACTGGGCGGCATGGGCACCTTTGCGAAGGCGGGGCATGTGGGTGGCCCGGCCGATCCGCGCTTCGACGATTCGGCGTGGAGCAAGATCGACCTGCCGCACGACTGGGCGCTGGACCTGCCCTTCGTGGACAACCCGGCGCTGGTGGGGCATGGCGCAAAGCCGCTGGGCCGCGAGTATCCGGCGACGAGCATCGGCTGGTACCGGCGCGAGTTTGTGCTGCCCGCAAGCGATGCGGGGCGGCGCATCTGCATCGAGTTCGACGGCATCTTTCGCAACGCGACGGTCTTCTTCAACGGCCACTTTATCGCCGACAACATGAGCGGCTACGCACCGCTGAACATCGACCTGACGGACTTTGTGAACTTCGCGGACCAGGCCGCGCTGGACCGGGCCGCGGCAGACCAGGCGCGGCTTGCGCAGGCGGGCTCGGATACGGCCGCGGCGGCGCGCATCAAGGCGGGGATGCAGACGCCGGGGTTGAATGTACTGGTGGTACGGGTGGACGCGACGCTCGACGAGGGATGGTTCTACGAGGGCGCGGGCATCTATCGCCACGCATGGCTTACCAAGACCGCGCCGGTCCACATTGCGCGCTGGGGCAACTATGTACGCACGGAGTTTGCAAAGGCCGATGGAGCGGTGACGAGCGCCGATCCGGCGACGGTGTTGATTAGCACCGAAGTTGCCAATGAGGGCAGTGCGCCGGTCTCAGCGCGGGTCCATGCCGTGCTGTTGGACGATGCGGGCAAGAGGGCGGCGACGGCGGTCTCGGAGACGGCCACCATCGGCTTCGGCGATACGCACACCTTCGCGCTCCAGGCGACGGTTGCGCATCCTCAGTTGTGGTCCTGCGAGTCGACGAACATGTACCACGCTGTGACGACGCTGGAGGTGGATGGCAAGGCCGTCGACCGCGACACGGCGGACTTCGGGATACGCAGCCTGCGGTTCGATGCGGAGAAGGGCTTCTTCCTCAACGGCAAGCCGGTGAAGATCAAGGGGACGTGCAACCACCAGGACCACGCGGGCGTGGGTGAGGCGGTCCCGGACCGCATCCAGATGTACCGCGTAGAGCGGTTGCAGTGGTTCGGCTCGAACGGCTGCCGCACCTCGCACAACCCTCCGACGCCGGAGTTTCTGGATGCGTGCGACCGCATGGGGATGCTGGTGATGGACGAGACGCGGATGATGTCCTCGAACCCGGAGGGGTTGAGCGAGTTGGAGCGGCTGATCAAGCGCGACCGCAACCATCCGAGCGTGGCGATCTGGTCGCTGGGCAACGAGGAGCCGGAGCAGGGGAACACGCGCGGAGCGCGGATCGTTGCGTCGATGAAGCGCATGCAGCGGCGGCTCGACCCCTCGCGCCTGATGACGACGGCGATGAATGGCGGCTACGGCGGGGTGGGCGTCTCCACGGTGGTGGATGTGCAGGGGTTCAACTACAACGACGGCCAGATCGACGCCTACCACACGGCGCATCCGCAACAGCCGATGATCGGCACAGAGACGGCCAGTACGGTGGCGACGCGCGGCATCTACGCCAACGACAAGGCGCTCGGCTATGTGAGCGCGTACGACACGGAGAAGCCGCGCTGGGGCAATACCGCCGAGGAGTGGTGGACCTTCTACGACCAGCGCGAGTTTCTGGCCGGCGGATTTGTGTGGACCGGCTTCGACTATCGCGGCGAGCCCACGCCGTATGGCTGGCCGTGCATCAGCTCGCACTTCGGCATCCTGGACACCTGTGGCTTCGCCAAGGACACGGCCTGGTACTACAAGGCGTGGTGGGGCGCGGAGCCGGTGCTGCACATTCTTCCCCACTGGAACTGGGAGGGCAAGGAGGGGCAGGAGATCGAGGTCTGGGCCTACTGCAACCAGGAGAGCGTCGAGCTGTTCCTCAACGGCGCAAGCCTCGGGTCGCAGCCGGTGGTGAAGAACGGCCACCTGGAGTGGAAGGTGAAGTACGCGCCGGGCGTGCTGGAGGCGCGGGCCAGCAAGGGCGGGCGCGTGGTGCTGACCGACAGGCGCGAGACGGCTGGGCCGGCGGCGAGGATCGTTGCCACGCCCGACCGCACAAGAATCGAGGCCGACGGACAGGACGTGGTCGTCATCAATGTGTCGATTGCGGATGCGCAGGGACGACAGGCGCCCACGGCAAACAATAAAGTGGCGTGGGAGGTGGTTGGCCCCGGCAGTGTGATCGGCGTGGGCAACGGCGATCCGAGTTGCCACGAGCCGGACCGTGCAAGCGAGCGCAGCGCCTTCAACGGCCTCTGCATGGCGATTGTGCAGGGCAAGCGCGGCCAGGCTGGCACGATCGCGGTGACTGTGACCTCTCCGGGATTGGAGAAGTCGATTGTCACGGTGATCTCCGAGCCAGCGAAGCTGCGCCCTGTTGTGGAGTAGACAACAGGCAACTGCGCCGCCATTGTGCATCCGCGGCGTTGGGTGCATGTGCGTACGTTCGGCCTCGGCGCACCACATCCGCACTCGATGCTGGGTGAGTGCAACGCGCAGCCTGCGCTGAAGTGTGGCAAGCTGGTAAGCATGACACTCGACGCAGTGCAGGTTCGCGTTCTCGGCGCGTTGATCGAGAAAGAGATTGCCACGCCGGAGAACTATCCGCTCAGCCTGAACGCTTTGGTGAACGCATGCAACCAGCGGACGAGCCGCGATCCGGTGATGGAACTGGCGGAAGACGAGGTGCGCCAGGCGCTGCACACGCTCGAGGACATGGGCCTGACCGCGGTGGTTAGAGAGAGCCGTGTAGCGAAGTACGAGCACCGCATCCGCACTGTGCTGAACCTGCGCCGCGACGAGACGGCTCTGCTGTGCCTGCTTTTTTTGCGCGGCCCGCAGACCCCCGGTGAGCTGCGCTCGCGCGCCGACCGGCTGTACAACTTCGACGGCCTCGACGCGGTGGAGAGCACACTGGCACGAATGTCGGCAGGCACGGCGGCTGAGGGTGGCAGCGAAGCCGACGATACGCGCCCGTTGACGATCGTGCTGCCGCGCCAGCCCGGATCGCGTGAATCGCGTTACGTGCACCTGCTTGGCGGGCCGGTTGAGGCGAGCGGGCCCGGCCACTCCTCCGCGCGGACGACCACCTACGAGCGCTTCCCTTCGCGTGGTGCGTCCGCAATCGAGCCGGATCGGGACCTCGCCGCACAAACCGCAACCGCGGCCCGCATCTCCGCGTTGGAGGCCGAGGTCGCCGCACTGCGGGTTGCGGTCGCGCAGATGCAGGCCCTGCTGGATCGTGCGCACTCCACCGCGCACGAACCGACAGATGTCCCGCTCACTACCATGGATCCTGCATAGCCCGTGGCCGACGGCGGCGTGTAAGAATGAAGATCGCGTGGGCACTTGCGGCCATGCAGTAGCGGTGCCAAGGGGTCACGGGCGATGCGTCGAGTTGCACTGATCTACAACCCAATGAGCGGCCAGCATCCGGAGCGGCGCGCGGCGGCGATTGCGGATGTGGCGGCAGTGCTGCGCGGCGCTGGGATTGCGGTCGAGGCGATCGCGACCGAATCGCCGGAGAGCGCGGGAAGGCAGGCGCAGGAGGCGGTGCGCGCAGGGTGCGACACGGTGTTGGCCTGCGGCGGCGATGGCACCGTGCATGAGGTGCTGCAGCGGATGGTGGGTGGAACGGCGGCGCTGGGCGTGGTCCCGATGGGAACGGCGAATGCACTGGCGACGGACCTGGAACTGCCCGCATCGCCGGTGAAGGCGGCGAAGATGCTGCTGCAGGCGACCCCGGTGCGGATCGGAGTGGGACACCTGTTCTATCACAGAG
>JAJZDL010000084.1 GCA_021851465.1 Acidobacteriota bacterium | reverse complement strand
CCCATCGTCTGCGTTTCCTCTCCGCCGCTCCTCTATACTTCGACCGAATGGTCTAGCAGGTTGAGGCCCAGTGGGATTCCGGCGGCCTTCAGGCGCTCGCCGAACTTGGGCACAATCCCCGTCGAGCGGAACCGCCCCTTCACGTTTCCACTGGGGCCAAGCCCCAGCTTCTCGAACAGATAAATTTCCTGCAGGCTGATAACGTCCCCGCTAGTCCCTGTAATCTCGCTGATATGGGTCACGCGGCGCGAGCCGTCGCTCATGCGGGACACCTGGACGATCACGTCGATGGCCGAGGCGATCTGTGCGCGGATTGCCGCCGCGGGCAGAACGATCGAACCCATCATCGCCATCGTCTCGATGCGCGCGATCGCGTCCCGCGGGTTGTTGGCATGGACCGTTGTAATGGAGCCGTCGTGTCCTGTGTTCATGGCCTGCAACATGTCCAGGGCCTCTTCGCCGCGCACCTCGCCGAGAATAATGCGGTCGGGCCTCATGCGCAGCGCGTTGATTACCAGCTCCCGCTGGCGGATTGCCCCCTTGCCCTCCAGGTTGGAGGGGCGGCACTCCAGGCGAGCGACGTGTTCCTGTTTGATTTGCAACTCCGCCGAGTCCTCGATCGTTACGATGCGCTCGGCATCGGAGATGAAGCCGGAGAGCACGTTCAGCAGCGTCGTCTTTCCCGATCCCGTGCCGCCGGAGACGACAATGTTGAGGCGCGCGCGTACAGCCCCGCGCAGCGTCTCGAGCATCTGCGGGGTCAGCGTGCGGTAACGCAGCAGGTCTTCGGCGGTCAACGGCGTCGTGCCAAAACGGCGGATCGAGAGAAGGGGCCCGTCCACCGCGAGCGGCGGAATCACGATGTTCACGCGCGACCCGTCCAGCAGCCGCGCGTCCACCATGGGCGACGATTCGTCGATGCGCCGGCCAACCGCCGACACAATCTTGTCGATAATGTGCATCAGGTGGGCCTCGTCCTTGAAGACGATGTTCGTCTTCTCGATCACGCCGCGCCGTTCTACATAGACTGTCTTATAGGTGTTGACCAGAATGTCGCTGACTGTCGGGTCGTGCAGTAAAGGCTCCAGCGGGCCCAGTCCGAAGACCTCGTCCAGAATGTTCTGTGCCAGGTGGTCGCGGTCCAGCGTGCTGAGCGGTGCGTTCTGCTCGCCGATCAACTGCAGGATCACGGCGAGCAGGCGCTGCCGTCCGCTCATTCCTTCCGCCTGCATCGCCGCCAATCTTTCAAGATCCATTCTCCGCAGCAGTTCGTGATGGACGGCGGTCTTCAACGTGTTGCGTGCGCGCTCGCCCAGTACCGCTGTTGCGCGGGCCTCGCCGGATCCTGTAGTGCGCGCGGACGGAGCTATGTACATCGACAGTTCAGACATCGTTGACACCTCTTTGCAATTGCAAATTCCGTTGCGTCAACTTTCAGCGCAAAAAGGCAAACAGCTTCTTCTTTACCGAGAATGCCTCCGCACCGTTGGCGCCACCGACGATCCGATTGGCCCAACGGGAGAGCGCCTGGTTGAACTCCGAGCGCCGTTGCGGCGAGATGGGCTCCCCATCGTTGATGGCGCGCAGCAGCTCGAAGTAGTTGTTGGGAACAGTGGCGAAGATCGGGAAACGCACTGTCTTTTCGATCTGTTCCGGCGTTACCGAATCGCTGGACGTGGAGCGGTTGACCACAAGGCGCAGCTTGCCCGTCGATGCCTCGTTGAGAGACAGGTTCTCGACCAGCCGCGCCAGGTCGCGCAACGCGGCAACGTCCGGCGTCGAAACGATGTATACCTCATCCGACTGTTCGATCAGCGCGCTCTTCGGGTCGTGGCACGCCATCGAGGAATCGATCAGGACGTAGTCGTACTCGCGGCGCAGAAAGTCCATGACGCGCTCGAACTCGTCGCTGGTGGCCTCGTGCGGGCCGCTCGACATCTCCGGCGACGCAATCGCATCGAGCCCGCTCCTGTGGCGCACGATAAAGCCGTTCAGAAGTTCGGAGTCGAGCCGGTCCGCATTGTGCAGCAGCTCCTCGAAGTGGTACTGCGTGTCCTTCAGCCCCAGGTACAGCGCCACGTGGCCAAGCTGCTGTTTGTGGTCGATTAGCAATACCTTCTTGCCATGCTGGCGCACCAGGAAGATCGCCAGGTGGACCGCCAGCATGGTCGTCCCAACACCGCCCTTGGCGCCGAAGAACGTGAGCACCCGGCCAAAGCCGCTCTGCGCGCGCGGGTCGATGGCCAGAACGGCATTGAATCGGTTCAACGATGCAGTCAATTCCGGCAGTCCGACCGGCTTGGTCAGGAACTCGGTGCAACCGTTGCGGACGGCGCGCAGCAGGATGCCCGCGTCCAACTGCGCGCCGACCCCAATGATCCCGATCTTTTGATGAAAGATATGATGGAGCCGTTCGGTCGTTGCAATGGCCTGTTCGGGGTCGCGGTCGAAGTCGATCAGAGCGACGCAGCAGGCTGCGCTCTTCAGCGTCGGGGAGAACTGCGGTCGCTTCTCCGCGGTGATGTAGTCGCGGAACTCGCCCGCGAAGCGCGCACCGGAGATTGTGAACGAAGCGGTCGTCGCCACGCTCACAACGTCTTCATCCGTGCAGACGCTGAAGATCGCCAGCGCTGAATGCTCCAGGCTCTCCGCTTTGCCGGTCATGGCTGGTTTCCTCGCGGCTGCGGAGCAGTTGCGCCTGCCGACGGTTGCGCTTGCTGCTGTAGTTGCGGCTGCACTACAGGCTGCACAGCAGGCTGCGATTGCGGCGTCGTAATGCCCGTTTCGATCTTTTCGTGCGACCACGCATCGAAGGCGCTGGAGTCGAGGTTCGGCACCGCGAACTTCGGCTGCTGCGTCTCTGCGGGAGTGAAAGTGGTCAGTGGGTCTACCACCGTTGCGGTCACGATGATGACCAGCTCCACCACAGAGTGGTTGAGGTTCTTCGAGCGGAAGAACTGCCCCAGGACGGGGATGTTCCCAATGCCCGGGATCTGGCTCATGATCTCCGTGGTGCGATGATCCAGCAACCCGGAGACGATAAAGCTCTGTCCATTCTGGATCTCCACCTCCGTCTCCGCGCGCCTCGTCGAGAGGGCCGGGATGGTAAAGCCGGAGATAGTGACCGCGTTGGTGTAGTCCAGCGCGCTGACCTCGGGCGACAGCTTCAGCCGGATCGATCCGTCGGGGTTTACCGTCGGAGTAAACGCAACCTTCACCCCGTAGGGCTGGAACATGATGGTGATCGCCGTCGCGTTGCCGACTCCGGCCCCGCCCTGCACCACGGGAATGGGAAACTCGCCGCCGGAGAGGAAGCTCGCCGTCAGGCCGCTGAGCGTGGTCAACGTGGGCTCGGCCAGCACCTGGAGGATCTGCTTCTGCTCCAGATCCTGGATCGTCATCCCGAGGTTCAGCTTGGAGTTGTAGAGAAAAATGTTGAGCGGGTCGCTGACCTGGAGCGACGATCCGCTGCCGGTCGCCACGCTGCTGAACTGCTGGGTCGTGGTCCCAAACGCGGTCCGCCCGCCAGAGAAGATGTTGACGCCGTACTGGTCGAGGCGCGTACGGTCCACCTCCACAATGCGCAGCTTCAGCTCCACCTGCTTGCCATGCACGGGAACGACGCGCAACGAGTTGACAACGTCCCTGGTGTACAGCGAAGCCATCTTGTACGCCGCGTCGGAGGCCGCATCGGTGGACACCGACCCAGTAAGAAAGATCCTCCCTTCGCCCGTCTCAACGTGAATGGCGGAGTTTGGAAATGCCGCATCCAACGATGCACGCAGGTCGGCCGGATCGAGGTCTGCGGAGACCGCGTAGACGCGCCGGCCACCCGCCGCGTCCCATAGCACCATGCTGCTTGCGCCGACAGCTTTTGCCGTGAGCACAACCTCGCTCGTGCCCGAGGTGTAGGTCTCAAGGACGGAGGGATTGCCAATGTAGACGCGGCGCAGCGGCGTGGCGGAGGTCAGCACCATCGAGTGGCCCACCATCACATGAAGCACGTCATTGGCGCTTGCGGAGTGAATGGAAGGCGACGCAAGCACTGCGCTCTCCGGCCCTGCGATAGACTTCACCGAGAGTGCGCCGTCCTGTCCGAAGGCCCGGTCGTATCCACGCAGGCTGCCAAAAGCCACGAGTGAAAGAGCCGCGATGCATCTCGCGTTGCGCCGAGCCAGGCCCCGCCATCCCGCGCCGGTGCGCAGCGGGAGCGATGGGTACGAATTGGCCCGGTGTGTGGCGAAGAGTCTCATGGTCTGGCTCCTCCGTCCTGCCTGCCTGCGGGCCGCGCGTCGCCAGGGCCGCCGTCCACGCCGCCGCCCAGGACAATCTCAATTCCCTGATGCTGCGGCTCCGGCGGCGCTGCTAGTGTGGCCGGAACGACGGCGCGCGCGGCACTCCGCGCCAGCGTGGGCAAATGGCCCGCAAGCTGCGAGAGCAGCATCGGTGCGTCTCCGCTGCGGCTGGTGTCCTTGCCATTGCGCAGGACGAAATGGATCGCGCCCTGTGTACTGGCCAGCACCGCACGCTCCGCCTGCTCCGGCGTGAGCAGGAGCGTGACCACGGTGACGTCCGCCGACTTGCCGTCTGGATTGGGTTCAAGCTGGTGCCCGGCCGCCAGCACAACAGCGTTCTGCAATACGATCGCGGTCACAGGCTCGATCGTGAGGTCCGAGCGGTAGGTCACCAGAACATCGACGTGGGAGTTCGGGACCAGGAACCCGGCGACGCCGACCACCTCGTCGGAGCGCAGCGCAATGGCGCGCATTCCGTCCGGAATCTTGCTCGCAAGCCCTGTGCCGGCCCCGACAGCAGACAGCTCGCGGTCGAGAATGGGTTGCCCTTTGGCCAACGGATACAGGGTCGCGCGGCCAATCGTCTGGTCGGTCTGCGTGATTGCTCCTTCGATGGGAACGCTTCTCGGCCAGGCCACCATCTCGAGGTCGCTCGGCTGCAGCACCTCGCCCGCTTCGAGTGCATGAGACGGCGCCGCGTACCGGGCATCCGGCGGGCGCTGCACTGCCGCGGGCCGGGTCAACCTCCGCGAGACAAGCTCGGTACACACGACGGAGACAACGAACGCCAGCGTGAGGCCGAGCAGGATGCGCTTCGTGTTCATGGCCACGCCTTCCACGCCAAGCTGCACAGCGCGGCCAGGCACCCAACCGCAATCGGCAGCGCGTAGGGCAGGCGGAGCGTCTCCGCGCTGCTCCGGTTCAGCTCCGGGTGCGGCGTCAAGCCCTGCCGCCCATGGTGTGCCAGCAGCGCTGCGGCGTTGCCCAGCGTCTCGCGCAGATGTCTCTTGCGGATGGCTACAGCAAGCGCAAAGATCCCGCCCGCAATCGCAGTCGCAAGAACCACAACCGGCAGCGCAGCGCTTCCTGCGATGCACCCGACCGCGGCCATCAGCTTGACATCGCCCGCGCCCATTCCTCCAGCCAGGTAAAAGGCCAGAAAGATGCCGCCTGCGAACAGCCCCGAGAGAGCGGAATCGCCCAGCCCGCGCCATCCGCCCCAGATCGCGTGAAGCGCCAGGCCAACGGCGATCGCGGGGGTCGTGAGCCAGTTCGGGATCCTGCGCTCGCGCACGTCATGCACCGAGCCGATGCATGCGCACAACAGTGAACCTCCGGTAAACAGCAGTTGTCGCTCAACAGCGTCCATGGCAAACACCGGTGCGTATCGCGCGGTACAACTCGCGACGCAAAGAATGAAAGATACAATCGTGCCTGCCCCGGCCGGCGCAAGCCAGGTTCAGCGGTGAGCGGTGAGACAGAGTGCGGCCCGTGCCGCATTGCAGCCCGCAGCCTCCGCCGCCAGCGTTCCTGTGCTTATCTCATGCCTGCAACTAAACGGCGCTGGTCAGGCTGTTGCCGATCGTGTTGAACGCATTGCCGATCTTGCCGGAGAGCCCAGTCATGGCAACGACCGCACCCAGGCCGATCAACCCCGCAACCAACGCATACTCGATCAGGTCCTGCCCAGACTCGTCCTGCATAAATGCGTCCAATACATTCTTGATGTTTTTCATAGCGAGATATCTCCTCGGTGCCGCGTATAAGCCCATCTCCCTAGGGGACATTGCATCGCTCCCTGCGGATATGTGCTTGCATCTTCTATCGGATGGAATGCCGGAAGCATGAGTCCTGTACGCACCCTTCCCTGCCTTTCGTACCGTTTGGCAGGCGCGCGCCATGCAACCCCGCCGTTCACTGGCCCTGTCGCGCTATGCTGGATGGGCGCCACTCATCCTGTCTCTTTGGCCGAGTCGATTCGGTCATCTTCTGGGAGCAGCCATCATCTCGATGCGTACTCGACTGGAACAGTACTTCGGCTTCGCTGCGCACAACACAACCTGGCGCACCGAGGTTCTCGCCGGCTGCACCACCTTCGTCGCGATGGCCTACATCGTCTTCGTCAACCCCGCCATCCTCTGCCAAACGGGAATGCCGCTGGCCGCCGTCACCGCCGCCACATGCCTCTGCGCGGCCTTCGGCTCCATCCTGATGGGAGCGCTGGCCAACTACCCGCTCGCCCTCGCACCCGGCATGGGCCTCAACGCATACTTCACCTACACCGTCGTCAAGGGCATGGGCGTCCCCTGGCAGACCGCTCTCGGGGCCGTCTTTCTCTCCGGCATTCTCTTCCTTCTGCTCACCCTCGGCGGAATCCGCCAGCGCCTGCTCGCCGCCATCCCCTACCAACTCCACGCGGCGGTCGCGGGCGGCATTGGTCTCTTCATCGCCTTCATCGGCCTGCTCAACTGCGGCCTCGTCGTCCCCAGCGCTACCACCGCGCTCACTCTGGGCAACCTGCACGCCCACAGCACGCAGCTCGCCGTCTTCGGAATTCTTCTGATCGCCATCCTCCAGGCATACCGCGTGCGGGCCGCCATCCTCATCGGCATCCTCGCCACTCTGGCGTTGGGCATCCTCTGCCATCAGGTCAAGTACACACCCTCGGCCTTCAACCCCATGGCCATCCGGGACACCGCCTTCCAGCTCAACATCCGCGGGGCGCTCCATCTCAACGTTCTGGAAATAATCTTCGCGTTCCTCTTCGTCGATCTCTTCGACAACATCGGCACTTTGGTCGCCGTCGCCGCTCGCGCCGACCTGATCGCTCCAGACCACACCATCCCGCGCCTCGACCGCATCTTCTTTGCAGACGCCACATCCACCGTCGTCGGTTCGCTGGCCGGAACCTCGACCGTCACCAGCTACATCGAGTCCGCCGCCGGAGTGGCCGCAGGGGGCCGCACCGGCGTCACCGCCATCGTCACCGGCCTGCTCTTCCTGCTCGCCCTCTTCGTCGCGCCTGTCGTCGGGGCCATCCCCAACTTCGCCACCGCGCCCGCCCTCATCCTGGTCGGCGCCATGATGCTCTCCGGCATCGGCACCATCGAGTGGGAGGTCCCGCACATCGCCATCCCCAGCTTTCTCACCCTCATCGCCATTCCGCTCACCGGCTCCATCGCCACCGGCCTCTCCTTCGGGATCATCGCCTTCGCCGCTCTGGAGCTGGCCACCGGCCGCGCCCGCCGTCGGCACTGGATGCTCTACCTCCTCGCCGCGCTCTTTCTGCTGCGCTTCATCTATATCGCACACATCTGACCCGGCCCTCTTCCACGGACAACGCAGCAGGGGGCGCTCACATATTGCCTGTGAGCGCCCCGTGCCGGGGTGAGCATTCTTTATCGTGCAACGAGAATACGCATTCTACCCCGTGCCTACTGCGGCAGCGATTTCAGCGCAGGCGGTGCAGGCGGTGCAGGCGCGAGTATATCGGCCGCCGCGCCTGTCGCCACGCCATCCATCTTGGCCTGGTATACGATCAGTTGCTTCAGGGTGTCGTACGGAATGTTGAGCGGCACCAGCCGTCCATTGATCGAGAGCGTGGGCGTCTGGTTGACGCCGATATCGTTGGCCAGCTTGATGTCGGCATCGACGATGGCCTTTGTGGCCGGGCTCGCCGCGCAGGCAGCGATCGCATCGGCGTTCAGGCCGGCCCGCAGCGCAGCAGCGCGCAGCAGCGTGTTCTCCGTCGCCGGGGCCAGACCGCTCTGTGTGTCGAAGACCCCCGCCGCATACTTGAAGAACGCTGCATCCGACTGTTGCTGCGCGCACACGCCATACTCCGCCGCCTTCAGAGCGGAGGGATGGATGTTCACCAGCGGAAACACCTGGAAGACGACATGCGCATCGGGAAAGTCCTTGACGATATTGTCCACCGTCGCCTGCGCCTGTGCGCAGTATGGGCACTGGAAGTCGGCAAACTCCACCAGCTCCAGGTCCTTGCCCGCGGCACCGCGCGAGGCTCCGTTTGCCTGCGCCTTCAGAAGTTCGCGTACATCCTCGTACGGCTTTGCGCCGAATGGAATTACGCCAGACCCTTCCCCAACAGCATGTTTCCCGTCGGGCAGGACGTAAAAGACCGCGGATTGAACCTTGGAGTCGGGCTTCTTGCTGGTCACAAACACCACAACCTCGCTCACTCCCGTCGCCGGCGTCGGCTGGATCGCCATCACCCGCCAGATGCGGTCCGAATCATACCCCCATAGCTGCGTCAGAAACGAGTTCACCGTATCCAGCGTGGGCGTCGTCGCAGTGAAGAACGCCGGGTTTGCGGCCGGCAGCGGATCGGACGGAGCAGCGGGTGCCGCCGGTGCCGCAGCTGCGGCCGAGGGAGCAGGAGTGGCCGCAGTGGAGATCGCCTGACCCAATGCTGCGGACGTGCCCAGGCCGATGAGAATGGCAGCCATTGCTGCCATGCCCCAACGGGAGACTGACTTTTTGCCGGAACGGATGCTCTTCACTGATGGTTTCCTTTTCTGTGCGGATTGTGCGTTCTGTTCACCGTTTATTCTACCGGGGACAGCCCACTCATGCGCAACCCGCGCCCCGCGCCGACCGCGAGCGGTTCGAGCTCGCCTTGCAACCGCACATGTTCGCTCAGGCCCTGTACATGCGCGCCTGCAATCGTCCTCCGCAATCGTCACGCTGCACTCGACGGCCCATCGAATCTCGGCGTGGTATCGTGACAGAATCATCCTTATGCCCAGAACTTCAAGCCTGCTACTGGCGCTCCTGCTGCTTGCTGCGCCTTTGCTGTCTGCGCAGTCGGCCCCGGCAGACCGCGTCGCCGCGAACTCCGGCTTCGCCACCACCGTGCGGCTCGCCGGCCATCTCCCGCGCTGGGCCAATCCGGCGGCGGACGCAGGCCCCGTTCCCGGAGACACCGTTCTGCCCCTCACCTTTGTCCTCTCGCGCGGGCCGCAGCAGCAGGCCGCCTTCGCCCAACTGCTAGCCGACCAGCAGGACCCCGCATCTCCGCGGTACCATCAGTGGCTCACCCCACAGCAGGCAGGCGACCTCTTCGGGCCCACGCAGCACGACATCGACGCGTTCACCGCATGGCTCGCCGCACGCGGGTTCGGCACAGCCAGCGTCTCGCCCAGCCGCATCTTCGTCCAGGCCAGCGCGCCCGCTTTCGTCGTCGCGGCCGCGCTCTCCACCAGCTTCCATTACTTCACCCTCGATGGCGTTCCGCGCCTCTCCACCACGCAGGACCCCGCGCTGCCCGCCGAGTTCGCCGCCATCGTGCAGTCCATCGTCGGCCTCTCCGACGCGCCCATCCTTCCCATGGGCCACGGCCAGGCGGTCTCCGCATCGCCCACCGCGCAGGCCACCGGTGCGCAGCCCAGAGACACCACCGGCCCGCAGACCCACTACGTCACGCCCGGCGACTTCGCCAACATCTTCGACCTCAACACCGCCTACACCTCCGGCATCGCAGGCGTCGGCCAGCGTATTGCCATCATCGGGCGCTCGCGCGTCGCCGCCAGCGACATCGCCGAGTACGAGGCCAAAACCGGCCTCGCCGCCAACCTCCCCACCACCATCGTCCCCGGCGCAGGCCCCGATCCGGGCTATCCAGCCAACGCAGACCAGGTTGAGGCGACCCTCGACGTGGACCGCGTCCTCGGCACCGCGCCCTCCGCGCAGGCCGACCTCGTCGTGCTGTCCAACAGCGGCGGAGGAATCTACACCGCCGCACAGTATGCGGTGGACACCCTGAACGATCCCATCGTCAACATCAGCTTCGGCACCTGCGAGTCCAGCGCCGGTGCCGCCGGCGTGCGCTCCTGGGACACGCTCTTCTCTCAGGCCGCCGCACAAGGAATCTCCGTCTTCGTCTGCGCAATGGACTCCGGCGCCGCCGACTGCGACACCGAGTTCACCACTCCGCCCGCCACGCAGCAGCGCAGCATCAACTCCATCTGCTCCAGCTCATACGCCACATGCGTCGGCGGCACCGAGTTCGCAGACGCGACCGACCCCTCGCTCTACTGGTCGTCCTCCAACGGCCCCGGCCTGGTCTCCGCCCTCGGCTACATCCCCGAAGGCGCGTGGAACGAGCCCGGTTCTGCCGGAAGCTACACCGTCGCCTCGGGCGGAGGCGGAGCCAGCCTCTACATCGCCAAACCCTCCTGGCAGTCCGGAACAGGAGTTCCCTCCGACGACGCGCGAGACGTCCCCGACCTCAGCTTCCCCTCCGCTGAGCATGACGGCTACTACGGCTGCTACGCGCTCGGCAACGGAGACTGCGCCAACAACCAGTTCGAGTACTTCTACGGCACCTCCAACGCCGCGCCCGCGATGGCCGCCGTCACGGCCCTCGTCAACCAGCGCACCGGCACGCGCCAGGGGAACCTCAACCCGTCCCTCTACCGCCTCGCGGCCACCCCCGCCAACGGCGTCTTCCACGACGCCACCATCGCCAGCAGCGGGGTCGCCGCCTGTTCCGCCTCCATTCCAAGCATGTGCAACAACAGCACGCCCTCGCTCACCACGCTCACCGGCGGCCTCGCAGGCTTTCTCCTCGCGCCCGGATACGACCAGGCCACCGGATGGGGGTCCATCGACGTCGGCAACCTTCTCGCCGCGCTCGGCCCGTCCCAGGCACCCACCACCCTGGTCCTCAGCGCAAGCTCGCCTCTTCTCTACGCGGGCAGCACAGACACCTTCGCGGCCGCCGTCTCCAGCATCACTTCAGGCATGCCCACTGGCTTCGTCCAGTTCTTCCTGAATGGCGTTATGACAGGGACTGCCATCTCCCTCCCGGCCTCCGGTACGGCACACTCACCAGCCATCGCATTTGCCGCCTCCGGTAACAACGCCGTCTCCGCCATCTACTCTGGCGATGCCGTCTTCGCCGCCGCCAAGGCACCTCCGCTCTCGCTCTATGTGGACACCCCCGGCTTCTCCATCGCCGCCGCGCCCTCCAACCTGACCCTCGCAGCCAACTCCACCGCAGGCGGCAATGCCACGATCACCTACGCCTCGCTCGGAG
>JAJZDL010000083.1 GCA_021851465.1 Acidobacteriota bacterium | reverse complement strand
ATACGGTGGTGGCGGGGCATTTCGCGGTGGCGGCGGCCCCCAGGCCCGCGGCGGCGGTGGGCCACACGGCGGTGGTGGACATGGCGGCGGTGGCGGACGTGGCGGTGGACATGGCGGTGGCGGCGGACACCACTAAAAATTTGTCGGAAAGCGGATCGGCGGGCGGTTTGAACGGCCTCCGGCTTAAGGCGAGAGCAGTCCCTTACCGCAGGCCTGCGTGAACCACGCGCACCTCGGGCATCTCCTGGTTCCAGTTCTCCGGCATCGTATCGAAGGTCAGACGAAACTCGCGGCTGTCGCCCGGCTTCAGCGGGTTCGCGCCGACTGGCTCTGTGTCGATGTATGGCTCCTTCATGCGCACCAGCATCAGAGGCAGCGTATCGATCTGCGGGGCAAGCTGCTCATCGTTGCGGAAGACCACCTGCACCGTGACTGCATCCACCGTTCGGCCGCCGGTGTTGTCGATGTGGCCGTCGAGGTACGTCTGCTTGCCGCCCGAGAGGTTCTCCGACTCGCTCATAGAAAACTGCGTGAGCGGAAGGCTGGTTGCGTAGGCATCGGCAGGTTGCAGCGTGCTGGGCGCGGCGACGGTCTTCTTGCGCCCCAAAAAGAGAAGCGCGCCAGCCAGCACAACCACGATCAGCGCAGCCACGCCCCAGACGGTCATCGGAAGGCCGCTGCGTTGCACGGGATCCGTTCCAAAGATGGGCGCGCCCTCGGTAGGGCTGTGCGACGCGCTCCTGCCTGTGCCTTCCTGCTCGCCGGTACGGGGGTTTTCCTGTTCGCCCATAGGCCGAGATTCTATACCGCGCCCAGGACGATAGACCACATCGCACGGGATTGGGCAGGGCAATTGCATTTGAAGATCTTTCAGTGGCAAAGAGGCTTGGTTCCTGAGCGTGAGCTTGCCAGCCGTCAGCCGCCAGCTTAGACCAACGGCCATTTGAGCCTGGAGGACACCAGGCGGAACTGGGTTCCTGTTGGCCTTAGCCTTACGGAGAATTGTGCTGGCTCACGTACACTGGCTGCGGGGAAACGTGGGAGCTGCGATGGGCGATCTCTACGGCAGAGTGCAGGCGGCGGCGGGGGCGATTCGCGAGCGGGCGCGGCTTGAATTGCGGACAGAGTTTGTGCCGCGGGTAGGGACCATCCTTGGGTCGGGGCTGGGCGGGTTTGCGGCGCAGGTTGCGGACGCGGTCACGATTGCGTACGCGGAGATCCCCCACTTTGCGCAATCGACCGTAGAGGGACACGCGGGCAGGCTGGTGTTGGGGACGATTGGCGGCGTGCCGGTCGCGGTGCTGCAGGGGCGCGTCCATGCATACGAGGGCCACGCGATGGAGCAGGTGACGTTCGCGACGCGCGTGCTTGGGCTGCTGGGTTGTCGCGCGCTGATTGCGACGAATGCGTCGGGCGGGATCCGCGCCGACCTTGCGCCGGGGTCGCTGGTGGCGATCAGCGACCACATCAACCTGACGGGGACGAACGCGGCGATGGGGCCGAACGATCCGCGCTTTGCGTGCGCGCCGGGAGCGGGCGGGCGCTTCTTCGACATGACGGCGGCCTACTCGCCCGCACTGCGGCGGCTGGCGCTGGAGGAGGCGCGGCGGCAGGGAGTTGCGCTCGGCGAGGGCGTGTATCTGGCGGTGCTGGGGCCGAGCTTCGAGACGCCGGCGGAGATCCGCGCGTTCCGCGCGCTGGGCGCCGACCTGGTGGGAATGTCCACGGTGCATGAGGCGATCGTGGCGCGGCAGATGGGGATTGCGGTGCTGGGGATCTCGCTGGTGACGAACCGGGCGGCGGGGCTGAGCGGCGTGGGAGACGGGCCGGGCGAGACGATCCATCACGAGGACGTGTTGGAGATCGGGCGGCGCATGGAAGGGCCGTTCAGCGGGCTGCTGACGGCGCTGGTGCCGCAGATTGACGCGCAGATCGAGCGTGGCGACTGACTGCCTGAATGCGTGGCCCGATGCGCGATGCAGAAGAGGTCAGGGCCTGCAGCAGGGCGTTGCGGAGGAGATGTTGCGGTCCCTGGAGAGCTTCGCGCCGCACGCCGTGCAACAGGCCATGCGGGAGGCGCTCTCGCCGAAGGACTCGTCGTCGGAGGTTGCGGGCCAGCCGACGATTACCAGAAAGATATCCAGTACAAAGAGAGCGATGGCGACGTCGTTGAAGAGCGTGGCCTGGGGCAGGTTTGGCCAGAGCTGGTTGGCGGCCCAGAAGAGGAAGGCAACCGCCAAGGCAATGGCCTTGACACACTCCGCGGGCGAGGGGCGATGCGCGGCCTGGTAGAGGAGATAGGCAAGGGCGATGGCGGCGAGAGGGAATGCTCCAAGCAAGGCGTGAGCGCCGACTGGAAAGAGAGCGGGGCGAGCGTCAAACAGGAAGAGCAACGCGACGCCTGCAAGAGTCAGGATTCCGAGGGCCACGGGGGCCGCTCTTTGTGCGCGAGCGAGACGGGTGTACATGGGGCAATCTTACCGGAACCGGAACCAACGAGCATCGGCCGCACGGGAAGGCGCCAATGCTGCCGGGGCGAAGGCGCGCCTTCAACCGCTGCCAGCGCTCAATCGGCGGCGGGTGCGGTCGAGGGGCTCAGAGTGCTCGAGGTCCGCAGGCGCATCGTGGACGAAGGGCAGAATCATTCTTGGATATAAGTCTAGTCCTAAACTGGAGGGACTCGACTCCGGCGCTTATGTACTATATAATGTCCAATATAGACATATAATAGTCTAGAGGAGACAATATGACAGTTTACGCATTTTGGAACAACAAAGGCGGTACCGGTAAAACCAGCTTGGCATTTCAAAGTCTATGCGCCTATGCAAACAATAACCCATCTTCGAAGGTTCTCGCCCTCGATCTCTGCCCCCAGGCTAATCTCTCGGAACTTCTACTTGGGGGGATGATCTCGGGAAGCAAGAACTTATTAGAGCGACAGGGACGAGTTCCTCGCTGCAGCGTCGGCGGCTACTTCCAAGTTCGGCTGCCGTCGCCATATTCGCCGCCAAAATTCGAATCGACGGACTTCCTTACATCCCCCCATGCCTACAATTCAGCAATTCCCGTAAATGTGGATCTGCTGTGCGGCGATCCTCTCCTGGAGTTGCAAGCGAATGCGATCAATACTCTTGCAAACAACCAAATTCCGGGGACGAATACTTGGATTGCTGTTATTGATTGGCTCAAAGACTTTCTAGACCCGATCATCTCCAATTACGACATTGTCTTCATCGATGCCAACCCGAGCTTTTCGATCTATACCCAAATCGCTCTGTCTACTGCAAACTGCCTGATACTTCCCGTGATGGCCGATGATTCTTCGCGTCGCGCCATTCAGAATGCGTTTTCTCTGATCTATGGCCTGAAGCTTCCGTCAGAGATTTATGCGACCTATGCATTCGCAACCAAGTTGGAGCAAGCCCACCGCTTACTTCCGCGGGTCCACACGATTGCCAAGAATCGGATCACTCAATACATGGGCTCAGCCTCCGGATATGCCGCGGTTCTTCTTTCGATTGAGAAGGATGTTGCGGACCTACTTGCGCAACATCCAACCTTATTCAATTTTGCCAAATCTGAAGAAGGACTGGTAGACATTCGCGACTTTCAGACGACTGGTGTCGTCGCATTTGCCCGTGGCTGTCCCTTCTATTCGATGGAGACAGGTAGGTTGCTGGTCGGTGGACGCAGGGTTCGCGTTCACGATGCATATAAGAAGCACTGTGTGGATGCTGTCAATCAACTCGTAGCGCGGCTCTAGGCGGGTTTTGGCTCCGCCAGCGTGCATCATTCTTACAATGTAAGAATGATCCCGGTTGCTAGAATTAAGGTAAACATGTCAACGACGACTGCACTTTCGCCTGAGGTCCTTGCCAAGTACCAGCCTGTGATTGGGCTGGAGGTCCACGTTCAACTGCTGACGGAGACGAAGGCCTTTTGCGGCTGCGTGAACCGCTACGGCGGCGAGCCGAACACGCACGTCTGCCCGACCTGCCTCGGCCTGCCCGGTGCGCTGCCGGTGCTGAACCGCCGCGCCGTCGAGTTGGCCGTTCTGGCGGCGAAGGCAATCCACTGCGAGATTCGCGAGACCAGCATCTTCTCGCGCAAGAACTATTTTTATCCCGACTCGCCGAAGGGCTACCAGATCTCGCAGTTCGACAAGCCGATTGCAGAGGAGGGATGGATCGAAGTTCCAGGTGCCGCGGGCGCGACCAAACGCATCGGCATTACGCGATTGCATCTGGAGGAGGACGCGGGCAAGAGCCTGCACGACGGCTTTGCGGACTCGGTCTCGCGCACCTACATCGACCTGAACCGCTGCGGCACGCCGCTGGCCGAGATCGTCAGCGAGCCGGACCTGCGCACGCCCGACGAGGCCTTCGAGTACCTGACGCGGCTGAAGGAGATTCTGCTCTACTGCGGCGTGAGCGACTGCAACATGGAAGAGGGCAGCCTGCGCTGCGACGCCAACGTCAGCGTGATGTTGAAGGGCTCGAAGCAGTTCGGCACGAAGGCCGAGGTAAAGAACGTCAACAGCTTTCGCTACATTCGCGCCGCGCTGGAGTACGAGATCGAGCGGCAGATCGAGGTGCTTGAGGGCGGCAACCGCGTGGTGCAGGAGTCGCGGCTGTGGAACAACGCCGAGGGCCGCACCTACTCGATGCGCTCGAAGGAGCAGGCCCACGACTATCGCTACTTTCCCGAGCCGGACCTGCCGCCGCTGGTCGTGGGCGAGGCATGGAAAAGGGAGATTCTGACGGCCCTGCCGGAGTTGCCCGAGGCGCGCCGCGCGCGCATGATCGCCGAGTACGAGATCAACCAGCAGGACGCAATGACCCTGACCGCGACGCGCGCCTTTGCCGACAGCTTCGAGGCGGCGGCGAAGGCAGCGAAGAGTCCCAGGCGCGTCGTCTCGCTGATTACCAGCGAACTGACCGGGCGTTTGAAGGCGGCGAATCTTGAGCTAGAGCAGTCGCCGGTGACCCTGGCGGGGATTGTGCAGGCGGCGGACCTTGCGGAGTCGGGCGAGCTTTCGAGCAAGATGCTGAAGCAACTGCTGGATTCGTGCTTCGCCGAAGGCAAGGACTTCGCCGAGATCTACGAGCGCGAGAAGCCGCAGCAGATCTCGGATGCGGGCGCGATCGAGGCAATGATCGACGAGGTGATTGCAGCGAACCCGAAGCAGGTGGCGCAGTATGTGGGCGGCAAGAAGACGGTGGCGGCGTTCTTCGTCGGCAATGTGATGCGGCTGTCGAAGGGACAGGCGAACCCCGCGCTGCTCAACGAGCTGGTGACACGCAAACTGGACAGCCTGGGCGGCAGCCACTAGGAAATTTTCACTGCGGTTGCAGCGAATCGCGATACGAATGGACTACGGAGATTCCGGCCCCGCTGGGATGACGAGCGGGAACATGCAACGACATGGAACAGGCAACGACGAGGGCATGCAATGACGAGATAGGAGGTCAGAGAGTGTTTTGCGGCGGGGCAAAGCAGTGCACAAACGCGGCCCCTGCGCGGCCCCGCACGTGGACCGGCCCGCAGCCCACGGGAACCACCACGGCACGTCCACGCGGCAGATCCACCGGCCCGCCGTCCTCGCTCACCACCACCGCAGTCCCATCCATCGCCACCAGGCAACCTGGGGCATCCGAGGGAACGACGGCCTCGCCGCAGGCCGCAATCTCGTATCGGTCCACCACAAAGTAGCGTTGCTCGATCAGGCGGGCAAAGCCATCCATCGCAACCGGCTTCACCTTGCCCGCCGCCGTTCGCGTCTTCATGGCGCGCAGCCCCTGTTCCAGGTGCAGCTCGCGCGGTCGCCCGTAGTCGTAGAGGCGAAAGGTCGTGTCGCTGGTCTGCTGCGTCTCCAGAAGCACCAGCCCCGGCCCGATCGCATGGACCGTTCCGGCGTCGACAAAGATCATCTCGCCGACCGACACAGGGACCCACTGCAACAGATCCTCCATCGTGGGTCCCGCCCGGTGCGCGCCCAGGAGCGCCGCGCGCACGGCCTCCATCGTCACGCCCTCGCGCAGGCCCAAGGCAATCGTCGCACCGGGCTCCGCCTCGAGCACATACCAGCACTCCGTCTTGCCCCGCGCATCGCCCATCGCCCGCGCCATTGCGTCGTCGGGATGGACCTGCACGGAGAGCTTCTCGCTGGGGAACAGCAGCTTCACCAGCAGGGGAAACTCTGCGCTCCCGTCTTTACCGGGAGGGCCGTTCCTGAGAGGCCCCTTGCCGGCCCCGCGCGCGCCGAGCAATTGCTCGGTCGCCTCAGTGGCCACCTCGGCCAGGGTCTGCCCGGCGAGCGCGCCCGTCTCCACCCTGCACTGCGGCCCGGTGAGCCACGCCTCGCCCACCGGCTCGACGGCCCCGGTCGAGTCGTACCAGGGCCGTAGATCGCGCCTCCCCCACACCCGCGCGCTGAACCACGGCGCCAGGCGGAACGGCATGATTCTCGGCTTCTTTGACGCCATCGTCCTCGTCCTCGGTGATTTTTACCACTAACAAAAGACGGCCATCGGCCTATTGCGCGTTTGCATGCGCCATTACAAAACTCTTACATGCTGCGAGAGCCGCTCCTGCTAGCGTTGAATCTAACAGGTACAGCGGCAACTTTGGAGACCAATACAACACCATGACACCAACGCTTCTCGCTCCCGAAACAACCTCTGAGTCCCGCACTGGCGGCACTGCGAGCGCAGCTTCCACAGCGATCTCGCCCGAACGCATCGAGGCGGCGCGCCGTCTGGCAGCCGAGGTCGCCCAGAAGGTGAAGCAGGACCTGCGCATGGGCCGCGAGCACCAGCAGGGCCGCATCAACTGGATCACCGCAGTCGTGATGGCGCTCTTCCATGCAGGGGCTGTAGCGGCTCTTTTCTTCTTTTCCTGGAAGAACCTCGCCGCCTTTGCGGTCACATACTTCTTCGCCATCAACGTTGGCATCGGCATGGCCTACCATCGCCTTCTGACGCACCGCGGGTATCGCGTTCCTCGCTGGCTGGAGTACTTCATCACCGCGTGCGGGACCATGGCGTTGGAGGGTGGGCCGATCTTCTGGGTTGCAACGCACCGCGTCCATCACCAGAACTCCGACCATGAGGGCGACCCGCACACTCCGCGCGACGGCACATGGTGGTCGCACGCCGGATGGATCGTCTCCGGCCGCGCGCTGCACTCCGAGACCGCGCTTCTCGGTCGATATGCGCCCGATCTCACGCGCGACAAGGGCCACGTCTGGCTCAGCAAATACCACTGGGTCCCGCTCACCGCCAGCGGACTGCTGCAGATTGCCATTGGAGCGGCCCTTGCACCCGCCGGCCACGCGGTCCTGGGCGGGCTCTCGATGCTGCTCTGGGGGACCTTCCTGCGCGTTGTCGTCGGCCTGCACGCCACATGGCTGGTCAACTCCGCCACGCATCTCTTCGGTTCACGCCGCTTCGAGACCAAGGACGATTCGCGCAACAGTTGGTGGGTCGCTCTGCTCACAGGCGGCGAGGGCTGGCACAACAACCACCACGCGCATCCTGTGAGCGCGCGTCATGGCCTCGCCTGGTACGAGCTCGACGTCAACTACTACGGCATCTGGCTGCTCTCCAAGCTGGGGCTGGCGCAAAAAGTTCAGGTCGCCAAGTACGACAAGTCCAATCCGAAGCCGGCCGGAGTTCTGTGAAGCTGTCCAAAAACTACAGGATCGGCGCTCTACGAGGAAAGAAGCAACGACGAAATACGGGGATTCTTCCCCTGAGACAAGCTCAGGGTCAGAATGACAATGCGTAAATTAATGACGATGCGTAAATTTTCGATGAGAAGAATTGTCTCTGGACAGGTTCTGTAGGACGGCGATCAGCGGGGCTTGAAGGCCGTATCCAATACCATGGCGTCGAAGCGGTGGCGCAGCGTGAAACCAAAGCTCTCATAAAGATGGACAGCAGGGCTGTTGCCTTCGGTGACGGTGAGCGTGATGGCCGCGAACCCCGCGCGCTGCAGGCCCTGCGCGCAGCAGCCCATCAGCAAGCGGCCAAGCCCGCGACCGCGATATGCCTGCGCGATGCAGAGCTGCGTGATGTGGGCCACCTGGGCGCCGACCCGCGAACACAGGACCATGCCCACGAGCGCGCCGCTTCGCCTCTCGCGCAGCATCCAGGAGAGGCCCGCTTCAAAGAAGCCGCAGCCGGGAAAGCGCACGATGTTGTGCAGGAAGCGCAACGTCCCGTGCAGCGAGCGGTACTGGTCGTTGATCCTGCCGTCGGAGTGGCCGACGTAGCAGGCATAGATCAGCTCGCCGGCGGCGCGGTAGTCTCCGTCCGCCCAGGGCGACAACTCCAGCTCCGCCGGAACGCCGGCACTCTCCCTCTCTCGCGCTTGCGCAGCGAGTTCGCACTCCAGGAACAGGCGCGGGTACACGGCATACTCCGGGCCGGCGAAGAGGTCCGCGAACTCCCCTGCGTTGAAGAGCAGAAGCTGCGACTCCACGCGTTCGACGCCAGGCATGTGACGCAGCATCTCCAGAATATGCATCAGCAACACGCGCGCCGCGTCCGCGTCCGCCTTGGTTGTGTGCCCGGCAGCGAAGGCATCGCCGATCACGGCCTTGGCGCTCTCGAAGACGCAGAACGTATAGCCGCAGACGCGGCCCTTGTCGAGCGCTACAAAGCCTTGCAGGATGCGCGAATCGAGGTACTGCAGGAGCAGTTCGGTGGAGCTTCTGTAGTCCCAGCGCAGGCGGTCGCGCCACACCTCCGCCTCGCGCTCCAGCAGCGGCCGCAGTTGGCGGGCGGAGAAGTGCCGCAGGTCGAGGACCTCAATTTCGGACGCAACCGGTACGCTGGACATCGATCTCCACCTGGGCTTACGGCTTCAACTGCCGATCCGGCACCGGATGAGCTTATAGGAGTCTGGGTTTATCCGTATACCGCGGGCAGGAAAAATCTTCCATCCTACGGCTTTGCGTAGACCTTATAGACTTGCAGGCCGCGGGTGGGATATTCGACGATCTGCTGGTAGACGCGTCCGGCGAGCAGCCGTTCCAGCCCAGGCGCATCTTTGGCTGGGACCACCAGCAGGTGCTCGCCCGCGGGAATGCCGTCCACGCTGTACTCGACCGGCTCCGCGTTGCGGTAGAAGGCGAGTCCGTAGACGATGTCCCGGCGCACATTCTGCACGGCGACCAGATGCACCTCCGGCGCCTTCTGCAGCATCTCGCGCGCCAGCGGGCGGGCGGAATAGTTGAGGTCGAGGTCGCTGCCGTTGAAGCCGAGCAGAAAGACCAGCGCGGCCAGCACTGGAAGCAGCGTTGCGTTGCGCACCTGCGCAATGCCCGCGGTCTGGACCGTCTTGACCACGCTGAAGAAGACCAGCAGCGCGGCTGCGCTTGCGACTGCCAGCCATCGGGCCGGCGGCACAAGCGTCTCATACACCATGTGCTGCGGCGCGAGGACAATGACGAAGGCCACGAGCGCGCAGACCGCTGCGTGCGACCAGAGCAGCCAGCGCGGCAGGCCCGCGCGCCGGATGCGGTTCAGATAGTCTCCGGTGAGGATGGTCAGCGGAGGGATCGACGGCAGGATGTATCCCGGCAGCTTGGACTTCGAGAAGGTGAAGAAGACGATTGGGAACAGCGCCCACAGCACCAGGAACTCCGGGAATGCGTCGCCCGCCCGCGGCATTCCCAGATAGCACTTTGGATTGAGACGGGCCTTCCACTCTGCGATCGATGCCTTCAATGCCTCCACCAGCGCGCGGATTGCGATCGCGGTCCAGGGCATCAACCCGATCAGCAGCACCGCAAGGTAATACCAGAACGGCTGGCGGTGCTCGTAGAGGTTGGTGGCAAAGCGTTCCAGGTTGTGCTCGACGAAGAACTTCTCCACAAACGTGGGGTTCTCGCGCTGCACTGCGATGTACCAGGGAAGGACCATCGCCAGGTACAACAGCACGCCGGGAACCCAGATGGTGCGCCGCAGCGCCGTCCATTCGCGCCGCAGCCCCAGAAACAGCAGGATGATGCAGAGCGCGAGGAAGGGCGCGATCGGCCCCTTGGCCAGCGTCGCCGCCGCGCCGAAGAAGTAGAGGTCGAAGAGCCAGAACTTCTTGCCCGTCTCGTACCAGGCGTACCAGCCCAACATGCCGATGCAGAGCGGCGCGGCCATCTGCATGTCGGTGGATGCACCGCGCGCAAAGCCGACGATGGCCACCGAGGAGGCGGTGATCAGCGCCGCATCCAGTTGGCCACCGGGCCGGAAGCGGCGCATGTGCAGAAAGATCATCAGCACCAGCAGAAAGGCGCCGGAGGCCGAGGGCAGCCGCGCCGCCCAGTCCGAGACGCCGAACTCGTGGAACGAACTCATCGCGCGCCAGTAGTAGAGCGCTGGCTTCTCCAGCCATGGATGCCCATACAGGATGGGCGTCACCGTTCCGCCGTCCACGCAGCGCAGGGAGTTCTCGATGTCCTTCAGGCGCAGGCTGTGCGGCACCATGCCGGCGTGGAGGTCGTGGCATATCTGGGTGTGCGCTTCGAGCATCTCGCGCGCGATCTGGGCATAGCGCGGCTCGTCGGCGCCCACCAGCCCCACCTGGTCGCCGCCCAGCAGCGGGACCAGACCATAGAACAGGAGGAAGGTTGTCGCGAAGAGCAGCACGACGACCTCCCACGGCGAATCGCCGCACAGGCAATGCATCCGCGCACGCAGCCATGCCTGCACCGCGTTGCGCGGCCCTGCATCGGGGGCGACGGGTTGTGGGGCTTCAGCCAAACAAATATCCGTTGGGAACATATCTGCATGGGCCGGAGGAGCGTGGGCCAGAAAAGCATGCGATGGACAAGATAGGCCAGACAAGGCTATCAGAGTCTTCGCCCGCGCGGCGCGCCACAAGGCGCGGGCACTGCGTAGAGTCGATCTGCGCGCTCAGGGCAGCGGCTCCGGTGGTTGTGCCGCTGTCGGTTCGCCAGCCTTGGCAGCACTCTCCGTGCGCCGACGGTCGCGCTTGCGCAGGCGGCCCAGCAGCTCATCCATTCGCCCGGTCATCCGCTGCGAACGGTCGATGGCGAAGGCCAACTCGGGCACATGGCGCACGCCCATCCGATCCCGCAACTGCGAGCGGATGAAGGCGCGCGCGGCCATCAGCCCGGCCAGCGTGGAGTCCTCCTCCGCCTCGCTGCCGTGTACCGCGACAAAGACGCGCGCGCTCTTGCCGCCTGGCGCCAGCACCACGTCCGTCACATAGCTCGGCGCAATGCGCGGGTCGGAGAGCTCGCCTTCGAGCATCGCCCCGATCTCCTCGGAGAACGTGCTGGCGACACGATTGCGGTGGTACGTTCTGGCTCGTTGCTCAGGCATGGCTCATCTTCAACCGTTTCATCCAACAGTCAAGGATAACAAAATAGCGCATGGCCCTTCCGTCATCACGCAAGCCCAGGGCAATCGGATGCCTTATGCCAACCTTCGACCGTTGGCGTTGCGGGTTTTTCGGGGCGATTGCGGGGGTTGGGGGCGGCCGCAGAAATATATATTTAATAGTCTATATTTATAGCCCCCCCCCCCCCCAT